>CAZZEY010000049.1:0-8783 GCA_964653445.1 uncultured Syntrophaceticus sp.
AAAAAGACTCAACAAAGTATGAAATATGAAGTTTTAAATCTTATTCCAACTAATTCCTATTCTCAGTATAATATAAAAATATATAGCTAATAAGTGTATATATTATTGTTTTTGTGTACTAATTAAAATCTTCGGTGTATATTTTTTATATCCTTCAATGAAAGTTCTTCCAAGAATTATTCTTGCTTTAGAAATAAACCACAGCAAAGGTATTTCTGCATAGACATCAGCAAAGCGGCAAGGTGTGGCTTAACTCTTCATATACATAGCTCGGCTCGCATTCAAAACAGCGATCAAGGCCACCCCCACATCAGCAAAAACCGCTGCCCACATAGTGGCTATACCAACCGCTCCTAAAGCTAAGACAATACCCTTAACTCCCAATGAAAAAACGATATTCTGCCAAACAATGCTTTTTGTTCTTTTTGCAATCCCGATGGCATCCATCAACTGATATGGATCATCGGTCATCAAGACCACATCAGCTGCTTCAATAGCAGCATCAGAACCCAGTGCACCCATTGCAACACCCACATCAGCTCTTGCCAAAACCGGTGCATCATTGATGCCATCCCCAACAAAGACCAGCTTTCCCTTGGACCGCATTTTTTTCTGCAGCCGCTCCACCTGCTCTACTTTGTCATGGGGCAAAAGCTCTGTATAAACCTGATCAATACCCAACTGTTTCGCTACTTTTACACCGACTGCTTTGCTGTCACCGGTAAGCATAACAACTCCTCTGATACCTCTATCTTTTAGCGCTTTAATAGTTTTCCCTGCATCTTTTTTAATCTCATCAGCGATAACTATACAGCCGGCATAAGTTTTATTAAAAGCAACATACACATGGGTTCCGGGTATATCAACTTCATTAAAATGTCTAATCTTTTCTTTTTTCATCAGTTTGCTGTTTCCAGCAAGGATCTCCCATCCGCACCCTATTAGGACGGTTTTACCGCGCGGCATCAAACTGCTCTTTCCAACAAGGATTTTTTTTCTATTTAGAATAACCTTAATTCCATGCCCAAAGATCTCATCATAGGTTTGCACAACATCTTTATCGATCTCTTTCCCATAAGCATTGAGAATTGACACAGCAATAGGATGGTTAGAAAACACTTCGGCATGTGCTGCCAATGCGAGCAGTTCATCCCTGCTGAACCCTTCGCTGGGAATAACATCTGTAACCTTAAACACACCCCTGGTCAGTGTCCCGGTTTTATCAAACACAACTGTATTTACGTGATTTAAAGCCTCCAGGTAGTTGCCGCCCTTTACCAAAATACCCCTTTTAGAAGCACCGCCAATCCCCCCGAAAAAACTCAATGGAATAGAAATCACCAGAGCACAGGGGCAGGAAATAACCAGGAATACCAGAGCTCGGTAAAGCCATTGAGAAAATGCGGCACCTTCTATAACAAGCGGCGGTATTAAAGCCACAGCCAGAGCTCCGAAAACTACTACTGGAGTGTAATACCTGGCGAACTTTGTAATGAAATGTTCTGTCGGCGCCTTTTTGCTGCTGGCATTCTGCACCATATCAAGTATTTTGACTACAGTGGATTCACTGTACTTTTTCGTAACCCGCACAGAGAGCAGACCATTTTGGTTGATATAACCCCCTAGGATCTCGCTTCCTTTCTCTACATCCCTGGGCAGCGATTCACCTGTGATAGCAGATGTATCAACCATAGATCTCCCATCAACAACCACCCCATCCAGAGGCACCCTTTCCCCAGGTTTGATAATAATAACATCTCCTACCTTAACAGCTTCCGGAGATACCGTTTTAACTTCTTCTCCCACCATCAAATTTGCATAATCAGGCCGAATATCCATCAGAGCAGAAATGGACCTGCGGGAACGGTTTACCGCCAGATCCTGAAAATACTCGCCAATCTCAAAAAAGAGCATTACTGCTACCCCTTCTGGATACTGCCTGATGGCAAAAGCACCAATGGTAGCCACACTCATTAAAAAGTTCTCATCAAATATTTGGCCCCTGAAAATATTTTTTATCGCTCTCCATATCACTTTTCCACCTGCTATAAGATAGCTGGCAAAAAACAAAACAAACTCAGACAAATAAGGCAACTCAAATCCCAGGGCAGCTGCAAAGAGCACTGCAGCCGCCCCCAGCCTGAGCAATTCCTTTTTATTAACCACATCATCATCTTGAGATGCAGAGGCCCCCTCTGCCCCACGCTCCTCAACAAAATCAACTTCTGGCTCAATCTGCTTTACAATATCTGCCGCCCTTTTTGCGATCTCATCTAGCTTCTTCCCATTAGATGCGTAGATACTGAGCCTTTTTGCAATAAAATCAAGAGAAGCGTGCTGTACCCCTTCCAACTTGTTCACTTCATCTTCTATCTTAGACGCACAGTGAGCACAACCAAGCCCTCTCAATATGAAAGACCGATGAGTGCCCATGATTTTAGCTTGCTGATCAAGTTTAACTGTAGAGCTTGTACCATTTGAATAGCCTAGGTTAGCATCCATTAGGCCACCTTCTTTCTAATATAAAAAACTTTTTTATACCTAGTTTAATGAGCAATATGTGCCAACCCCTGGTCAAAGATCTGCTTAACATGCTCATCATCCAGGGAGTAATAGACCATTTTCCCCTCTTTTCTGCACTTGACAAGCCTTGCCTGCTTTAATACCCTGAGTTGGTGTGAGACGGCGGATTGAGTCAACCCTAAAAGTGCTGTTATATCACAGACACACATCTCAGCCGTAAATAGGGCAAAAAGTATTTTGACCCTGGTTGTGTCACCAAAAACCTTAAACAGCTCCGCAAGATCAAAAAGACATTCATCAGCCGGCATCTTCTGCCTCACTTTTTCTACTATATCTTCGTGGATAATTGTAACTGTACAGCGTTCACTACTGCCTTGATCATCAACCATCGAATCACCCCCTCATTTTTAAACACATGAGCATGTATTCATATATTTAAATTTAGTATATGCTTGAACCCCTAAAGGAGTCAACTAGAAAGTAATAGACTTAATTATTTTTTATCTGGGTGAAAATAATTAAACATAATCAACATCAACGTTTCTATCAGAAGGTCTTTTCTACAAAGATGCTGTTGGAAGTGGGTTTTGAACTTTGTTATAATAATAAGGATCTTTTATTCTTAATTGGCATCACAATCATACCGTAGTAGACCGAGGTCTTCTTTCCTGGGGATCCTTCATTTACTATGCCATCCAATAATAGAAAGGATCTGATCATTATTTGAGTGTACTAATTGATAAATTAAAAGAAGTTCTATTTGCTGTTCTTCCCATTACAATAATTGTGCTGATATTAAATTTTACTATCGCGCCGCTAGAAACCCCTTTTTTACTAAGATTCTTACTCGGTGCGATGCTAATAATTTTAGGTTTGGCGGTTTTTTTGTTTGGAGTGGATATCGGCATCACCCCCATTGGCAATTTACTGGGTTCGGCACTCACAAAAACCAATAAATTATGGATCATAGGGGCTGCTGGAATATTACTTGGGTTTTTTATATCAATTGCTGAACCTGATCTGCATATTCTAGCCGGACAGGTGGATCTTGTCACATCAGGCCTGATTTCTAAATCGAGTATCCTTGTGGTTGTGTCCATTGGTATTGGGGCACTGCTCAGCCTGGGTTTAATAAGAATCGTCCTTAATATGTCTCTACACAAAGTTTTAACCGTACTATATTTAATTGTTTTTGCTTTGGCGATCTTCACATCACCGGAGTTTTTGGCCATTTCCTTTGATGCTTCAGGCGCCACAACCGGTGCCCTGACCGTTCCTTTTATATTGGCCTTAGCCCTGGGGGTTTCCAGACTGAAAAAAGACAGCAAAGCTTCTGAAGAAGACAGCTTTGGATTAGTGGGAATTACATCAATTGGTGCTATCATTTCAGTTATGATCATGAGCATTATCTCTAAGGTGGACAAGATCTCCGGCAGCATTGATGCCACCACTAAAGAATCAGCTTCTATTATTGCACCATTTATTCAGCAGCTGCCTGCTACATTTACGGAAATAGTTGTGGCACTACTTCCATTAGTAATTACATTTTTAATAGTTGCGAAAATGGCGTCCAAGTTACCGAGAAGAGGGTATAGAAGGATATTCAAGGGGCTTCTTTATACACTGATCGGATTGGTACTGTTTTTAGTCGGCGTGAATGCCGGTTTTATGGAAGTGAGCAGGCTGATAAGATTTGAGCTGGCATCTTTGGAAAGCAGTACATATGTAGTAATTATTGGCTTTATACTAGGATTAGTAACAATACTGGCTGAACCAGCAGTATATGTATTGACAAATCAAATAGAAGATGTTACCAGTGGATATATTAAAAGAAAAATTGTCATGTCAGCCCTTTCTATCGGTGTCGGGATTTCAGTGGCTCTATCCATGATCAGAATCATAATTCCCGGAATTCAATTGTGGCATTATTTACTCCCTGGATATATAATAGCTATTGCTTTGACTTATCTTGTTCCAAGGTTGTTTGTAGGAATAGCCTTTGATTCGGGCGGAGTTGCATCAGGTCCCATGACCGCAACTTTTATTTTAGCCTTTGCCCAGGGTGCAGCTGAAGCGATCGAAGGAGCCAATGTCCTGATAGATGGATTTGGTATTATTGCGATGGTAGCCTTAACACCATTAATCGCTTTGCAAATACTGGGATTGCTTTTCAAAGTGAAATCCGTTAAAGGAGGAATTCAAAAGGATGGAGCACCGTCCTGATCAAAAAGAGTTTGACCTTATCTGTATAATTATTAACATCGGCTTGGGAAGCAAAGTCATAAAGATTGCCAGAAAAAATGGTGTCACTGGAGCTACTATATTATTAGGCAGAGGAACCATACAAAACCGCTTTTTAGAGCTTCTGGGTTTGAGCGATATCAGAAAAGAAATTGTTCTGATGATAGCAGAAAGAACAACAGCTTATCATGCTCTCGAAGCACTGGATCAGGTATTTAAATTTGATAAACCTCATCATGGGATTGCTTTTACAACTTCAATTAAGAATTTCTTCGGGTCCCATAATTTTAAACCCGACAATATCAAAGAAAACAGAGGTGTAGAAAACCCAATGTATAATGCCATTTTTGTGGTGGTTGATAGAGGAAATGCGGAGGATGTTATTGAAGCAGCAGAAAAAGCAGGCTCAAGAGGGGGAACTATTATTAATGCTCGGGGTTCAGGTATCCATGAAACCAGCAAACTGTTCGCTATGGAGATAGAGCCGGAAAAGGAAATCGTCCTGATCTTAGCGGAAAATACCACAACTGATGCAATTGTTTCATCAATCAGAGAAAATATGAACATTGATGAACCTGGAAAGGGTATCATCTTTGTTCAAGAGATCAATAAAACCTACGGGCTTTATTAATACCAACATCCCCATTACATCCCACACAGAGGTGGCAAGGGGACGTTTCGTTTGCCACCATAAACATACCACGCACAGGGGACGGTTCCACTTCTGCGCCGCGAGACAGTTCTGGTGCTCGTTCGGCTGGTGGATTTTCCCTGCCCATTAGTCGTTTGTCGTTGGAAGTATGATCATTAATCAGCTGATATTAGAGGTGGTGGTCAGAAATGGGTGCCGGAAAAAATGGCCCCATCCTACTGCCTTATATCAATAAAGCAATAAAGCAAGCCTGGCACCGGGAGGCAGGAAAGGGGGGGGGTAGAAATCCTTTGAACGATATTTTGATTGTGGAAGATGACAAGACCATTGCTATGGGGATCGAATATGCATTAACCAGGGAGGGCTTTTCCACCCAGGTTTGTCATGACTTCCACAAGGCCAAAGAGAAAATCCTTAACGGGTTTTTTTTATTGATTATTTTAGATGTAAATCTTCCCGATGGAAGCGGCTTTGAGCTGTGCAAACTGATCAGAAAAATGGGAGATACACCGGTCATTTTTCTTACAGTAAATGATGATGAGGTCAATATTGTGATGGGACTGGATTTGGGAGCAGATGACTATATCACAAAGCCTTTCAGGTTAAGGGAGTTGATCTCACGGGTTAACAGTGTTCTGCGCAGATACGGCAGACAGTCTGAGGTCAATAAAGAGATCATGATTGGCAATATCAGAATTAACCCAGCAGAAGCAAAGGTTTACAAAAACAATCAGCCGATTATACTTACCGCCCTGGAGTACAAGCTTCTCCTTACCCTTACCCGCAGCAAAGGGCAGGTACTTAGCAGGCAACAGATCCTTGAAGAGATCTGGGATGTTGGGGGCGATTTCGTCAATGACAATACCCTCACCGTTTATATCAAGCGCTTGCGCGAGAAAATAGAAGATGACCCCAGGAAACCGAAACTTATCTTAACGGTCCGCGGCCTGGGTTATAAAGCAGGTGATTAAAATAAAAGTCTTCCAAAACCCTGAAGTCAAGAGGTTGTTCACCATATTTGCCCTCCTGCTAATTGGACTGATCATTATCGCTCTTCTCTTCGGCCTGGCCGGCAGATACCAGTTAAAAGAAGCCATTATCAATGAACAGGCGGAAATCATCGCCCTGATTAGTGAAAAATACCCTGAGGCTCAACAGGATATGATCAGGCAGCTCAAACAGCAGGACAGGGATGCTGCGTTAAAAGGAAAGGACATCCTGAAAAAATACGGGATCAGCAGTGAAGATTTAGACATGGAGACACCCTTGCTGCAAAAGCTATTTTACTACAACTTATCCAGGCATTTGTTACTGGTTATCATAGCCTGCAGTGCCTTTGGTCTTGCCCTTTCCGTGTTTATAAAAAAGCAGTACAGCCAGCTGCATCAGATCAGCTCTTACGCCAAGAAAATAAATCAAGGGGACTATTCCCTGGATATCAGGGACAATCGTGAGGGAGAACTCAGCATCTTGAAAAATGAGATCTATAAAATCACAACAATGTTAAAAAAGCAGGCTCAGGCTCTGCATAATGACAAGGTGATCCTGGCTGACTCCATCGCTGACATTTCACATCAGCTGAAAACCCCTTTGACATCACTCTCTGTTTTAACTGACCTGCTGTCAGAGAACCCTTCTGAACAGGACAAACATGAGTTTCTCAACAGGATGAGGTCACAGCTGAAGCGCATCGAATGGCTTGTCTCATCTCTGCTAAAGATTTCCAAGCTCGATGCGGGAACAGTCACTATGAAAAATGAAGATGTCTATGTAGGCTCTCTGGTGGAGAAAGCCCTGGAGCATTTAAGCATCCCGTTGGATATCAAAAGGCTGCAGGTTCATGTAACAGGTGAGAAAGATGTTAAATTCACCGGCGATTTTAACTGGAGCTGTGAGGCTATAATAAATATTATCAAGAACTGTATTGAACATACCCCTGAACAGGGACAACTGAATATCTCCTTTGCCGAGAACCCCCTTTATACAGTGATCACCATCAGAGACAGCGGCCCGGGGATTGATAAAGAGGACCTCCCCTATATCTTTAACCGCTTTTACAAAGGCAAAAACACACCAGAAGACCACGTGGGTATCGGGCTTGCCATGGCACAGGCCATTATAGCCAAACAGGGTGGCGACATTACAGTAAAAAGTGAAAAGAACAGGGGAACAGAGTTTACGATCAAGTTTTATCGAGGGTGACAAGGGGACGGGGGTCGTGTCACCGGTCAACCTGTCCCCCTGATCGTGCGGGGGGACTGTCCCGGTGATCGCGGTGATCGGTCACTGATCGATCAGTTTTTCCCTGCCAGCGCTGCGACCTGCAAAGGTTGTTACTTGCCCTTGACGAAGGAGCAGTTAACGACAGCCGAAGCGAAACATGGATGTTGAGCTAGGCGACTATGCGCCACGGACGGCGTCATAGGGCGCGGTCTGCTATAAAAGCGACGAGTCTTAGGGCAAGTTAAACCGGAGCTTATGTCGCAAGCGGCAGGGAATAAACACTGCGCCGCTCGGGGGGACTGTCCCGGTGATCGGTCCGATCAGTCAACCTGTCCGGTGATCGGTCTGTGACAAAATTGTCACTTAAATTGTCACCGCTCAGTCACTTTGGACAGATACAATTAAGGTATTAATGAAAAAGGGGTATGTTTTATGGAAATATTAAGGGTCGAAAATCTGTCCAAGATTTATGGCAGTGGTGCCGCACAGGTGAAAGCTGTGGATGATGTCTCCTTCAGTGTAAAGAGGGGTGAATTTGTTGCTGTTGTCGGGGCCTCAGGCTCAGGTAAATCCACCCTGCTGCATATGATAGGGGGTGTTGACCGTCCTACCTCAGGTAAGGTTTTTATCGAAGACACAGATATCTATCAGCTCAATGAAACCAAGCTTGCCATCTTCAGGCGCAGGCAGGTAGGCCTCATCTACCAGTTTTACAACCTGCTCCCCATTTTAAATGTGGAGGAAAATATCACCCTGCCGCTGCTGCTGGATAACAGAGAAATAGATCAAAGCTTTTTAAATGAACTGCTTGACACACTGAATCTATCAGACCGAATTGATCATTTGCCAAATGAGCTTTCCGGGGGAGAACAGCAGAGAGTCTCTATTGGGCGTGCCTTGATCAACCGCCCGGCTCTGGTCCTGGCAGATGAACCCACAGGAAACCTGGACAGCAAAAACTCCCAGGAAATTATTGACCTGCTCAATTTATCCAACAAACGTTACAATCAGACACTAATCCTGATCACCCATGACCACGAAATAGCTCTCCAGGCTGACCGCATGATCACCCTGGCAGACGGGCGTATTGTAAAAGATGAGGTGATCAGGCCTTGAACATCTTAAACACACTCACACTGCGCAG
>CAZZEY010000050.1:0-8741 GCA_964653445.1 uncultured Syntrophaceticus sp.
AACTTTCCTCAAACTCATCTCAGCTCATCTCTCCTCTTCTAAAATATTAAATTGAAGCTAATGCCATTATATTACCAGATAAAAGGAATATGTCAACAATAATTCACAAAATTTTCCTCTAAGCAGATGTTTCTGCTTTTGAGGCTGTCCATCGTCCACAGCGGTCCCCCCATCTGGCAAGAAGAGATTCATCCTGCTTAATTTCAATAACCTCACAAGCATTGGGACAGCCCTGACAGATGAAACTGCTGTTCTGAAACTGCTGGTTGGTAACCCCAAAACCTCGAAACTGCGTCTTTTCCCCATGCTCTAATATATGATCCCTTGCCAACAAAGCAACACCATATGCACCCATAACATCAAAATGCTGGGGCACTATAATCTCTGTCTGCAAGGCTTTTTTGAAGGCTTCTCTCATTCCAGCATTGGCCGCAACCCCACCTTGAAAAACCACAGGGGGATCGATCTCTTTCCCTTTACCGATATTATTGAGATAATTGCGCACCAAAGCTTCACAGAGACCAGCAACAATATCAGGCAGTGAATGCCCCATTTGCTGTTTGTGGATCATGTCTGATTCGGCAAAAACAGTGCAGCGGCCAGCTATCCGAACAGGATTTGTTGCTCTCAAAGCTATATCTCCAAAATCTTCTATGGAAAGATTGAGCCTGCTGGCCTGCTGATCCAGAAATGAGCCTGTTCCAGCAGCACACACAGTGTTCATGGCAAAATCCACCACAATGCCATCCTTGAGGATAATAATTTTTGAGTCCTGCCCTCCGATTTCCAGCACGGTCTGGACGCCGGGAACAGACCGCAGTGCAGCAGCAGCATGGGAGGTGATCTCATTTTTCACCAGGTCCGCTCCCACCAGCACACCAGCCAGTGACCGGGCACTACCTGTGGTACCCACACCACAAATGCGGTCATTATCTGCTAAACGCTCACTCAGCAGGGACAGTCCCTGCTGCACCGCATTTATAGGCTGGCCCTGGGTGCGGAGATAAAGTGGTGATAGATACATTTCTCCCTCAGGGTCAATTAAAACCAGGTTGGTGCTGACTGACCCCACATCAATTCCTAAAAACAGATCCACTCATGTGTTCCTCCTTTTTACTGCGTTGTGCTTCGATTAGATCTATAAATGCCTCCAGCCGTGTCTGAATTCCTGCCTCTCCAGAGTGTTCGTCCAAATAAAAGGTCAGCAGCGGAATCTTATAATCTCTGGTCAGTGCCGGAAAAATCGAATGGGCAACTATTTCAGGCATACATGTTAAAGGTGCTAGCTGAATAACCCCATCATAGTTCCTCCGGGCAAAACCGACTGTACAGCCCACGGTCTCCTTTCCATGTCCTCCCACAAAGGAGTTCAAATAGGGTGAAGCAAGCTCTTTATCATGAACGCTCTCATGATTGATCCGCAGCAGCCCTCCAAACAGATGTTCATTAATCCAGGCACTCAACCAAATACTTCTGTTTACTTCTACTCCAAGTAACCCCAAACGCTTTTCAATTTCATAATTAGCAAAAGGCTCCAAGACTGTGAATATTTCTCCTACCAGTCCGATGCGCAGCGGTTCCTTATGCTGCTGCTTTAATTTTCCGGTCTTCTTTTTATAATCAACTACCACACGCTGGACTGCCCTTCGATGCGCGGCAGCATCAATCTCCTGTAAAACTGCTCGATAAAAACTTTCCAACTGCAGCGGATCTTCCACCCGGGGACGCAGGCGAAGCAATTGCTCTTCAACTGCATCAATGGCCCTTGCCTTACACCAGGCAAACCTGATAGCTTTAATAACCTGCCACCAGGAAAGATCCCCGATCAGATAGCGTACTTTGTCCTTAACCTCTCGTAGGCTCACATCAGGGGGTTCCAACACCACCATTTCCATATCTACTCCCAGACCCTCGAGGATCTGCTGCTGTACCTGAGCATAATAACCGAAACGGCAGGGTCCGACACCACCAGCCATAAGAATGGTATCAGCACCACTTTCCCTGGCTTCCAAATAATTTCCCAGATTGAGTTTGAAAGGAAAACAAGCGAACTCAGGTGAATACCGAGCTCCCAATTCCACTGTTCTTCTTGAGGTGGGAGGAGGGAGTACCACATCCAAGCCGAGACTCACCAGTAAAGCTCTAACGACAATGTATAGATTCCCCATATGTGGGTAAGTAATCCGCATCTTTTTTCCTCCAAACAATCATTTCCGTAAAAGCCTCCAGCCGAGTATTCATCCCCGCCTCACCAGTATGCTCATCAATGGTGAGAGTCATTAAAGGCAGGTTCCCCTCCTGTTTTGCCCACCGGGCAACCAATTCCTCAACCAGTGCTTCTGGACCGCATCCAAAGGATGTCATATAGATCAGGCCATCCAACTGTTTGGAACTGAAAAACCTGAATGCAGATCCGATCATCCTTTTACCCAGTGTCCAGAATAATCGTTTAGGAAGTTTTGCGGTTTCTTCCTCTATTTCATCAACTTTCAGAGATTCGGGTGTCACCACAATAACTCCCAGGTTATGGAGTTTTTTGATGATATTCATGCTGACATATGGGTCATAAATGATATAGGGGTGCCCAATAAGACCAATCCGCAGAGGTTTCTCCCGAGCAACAGCATTAAACTCAGGTACAGCTAAACCTTTCAGAGCTTCAGGAAGCAGCATTCCAGATTGAAGTCTTTTGTTAAAATACTTCTGTGCCTCCAACGCAGCCTCAATAGCATCCTTTATCAGTTGTTGATCACCGGTCAGCTCGTTTCCCGCTTTTTGTAAACAATCCTTCCAACACTGTACAGAGTCCCCCTCTCTCCCGGCATCTACGGAGGTGTCAATCAGAGGAGGAAGTTCATCAATACGCGCCCTCAGCATATCCGGGATACCCATAAACTTGGGACAAATGTATGCCTTTGCTTCCACCCTGGTGATGCGTGGGACAAACAAATAATCAACTTTCCCCATAAGTGATGCAGTATGGCCAAAGAACACTTTGACCGGCAGGCAAACCTCACTTAAAGTACTTTTAACCCCTGCATCAAGGATTGATTTATTGGTCTCCGGAGAAAGAATAACTCTAAAGCCCAGTTCGGTAAAAAACTCCTTCCAAAGCGGGTAATAGTAATAATAGAGCAGTGCACGGGGAATACCCACCTTTTTCATATTCAACACCCCCTAAAAATGACCGATCAACGATAGGTCTGGTTCATCTTCCGGCACCATACCTAGTAGTACGTGTCCCCCCGCCACCTTAACTGCGTGGGTTGAACAGCACAGCAAAGGCATAACCGAATACAACTGCAGCAGCAACACCAACTGCTGTAGCTTCAATACCTCCGGCAAATGCCCCCAGCAGTCCTTTCTGCTCTACCGCTTTGATGGCTCCCTGGGCCAGGTTGTGCCCAAACCCTGCAAGAGGAATGGTTGCACCCGCTCCTGCCAGGTCCACCAAAGGCTGATAAAGACCAATTGCACTCAACACAACCCCACCTGTCACATATCCGACCAGAATATGTGCAGGTGTGATAGATGATCTGGTTAGATCCATCAACAGCTGTCCAATTACACAGAGCAGACCTCCCACAACAAATGCAAATATAATTTTCAGCGAATCTCACCTCTTTTAAACAGAAACAACAACAGCATGTGCAATACTAGGAATTGATTCACCCTGCTGGCAGGTAATCGGACTCATCAAAGCACCTGTAGCTATCAAAAGTATATTTTTATACTCCTGCTCCCGGAGCTTTGGGAGAAAATACCCTGAAAAAACAGCTGCCGCGCACCCACATCCACTGCCTCCGGCATGCATATCCTGCTGATCGGTGTCATAAAACATAATTCCACAGTCATTCAGCTTTGTACCGGGGTCACAACCCCTTTTCTTCAGCAGTTCTATCAGCAGCTTTTGACCAACTTTACCTAGATCACCGGTTACTATCATGTCATATGAATCAGGTTGTGTACCTGTGTCCTCAAAATGAGCCAAAAGAGTATCAGCTGCTGCCGGTGCCATGGCCGCCCCCATGTTGTTCATATCAGAAATACCCATATCCACTACTTTCCCCACAGTACCACAGATTATACGGGGACCATCCCCCTGGGTTTCCAAAACCAATGCACCACTGGCAGTAACAGTCCACTGCCCGGTAGCTGGCCGCTGTACCCCCTGTTCTACAGGGAATCGAAACTGCCTTTCTGCAGTAAGATGATGGCTTGATGAGCCCATCAGAACTCGATTGGCAAATCCACCATCAACCATCATACTACCCAGAAGTGCTGCCTCCACAAAAGTAGAACATGCCCCAAACAACCCGAAAAAGGGAATTTCCAGGCCGCGTGCAGAGTAATTGGCGCAGACAATCTGATTCAATAAATCTCCTGCTAAAAAAAAGTCAGCATCCTGGGGCTGGAGGTCGATCTTTTTTAGAGCCAGTTTTGCGCTTTCCTCCAGCATTTTGCGTTCAGCCATCTCCCAACTCTTTTCTCCAAAAAGTGTATCATCAAGGACCCAATCAAAATATTGAGCTAAGGGCCCTGCTCCCTCTTCTGGTCCAACAATAGCAGCACCCGAGGTAATCACAGGAGGCTGAGAAAAACTAATGGACTGCTGTCCAAGCTTTTTTCCCAATATACTTCACCCCTACTGCAGCAAAAAATAGATAATTCCTGCCAAACATGATGTAATTATTCCGTAAACAAGCACTGGACCAGCAACTGTAAAGAGCTTTGCCCCTACTCCAAAGAGAAAACCCTCCCTTTTGAACTCCATAGCTGGGGCAACTACAGAGTTGGCAAAACCTGTGATGGGTATAATTGCTCCAGCACCCCCGATCTTCACTATCTGATCATAGACACCGATACCGGTTAAAAACGCACCCAAGAAAACCATAGTGCCAGCTGTGACAGATGCAGCTTCTCTTTCACCCAGCCCCTGACCGATAAAAAAGTCAAGAATCAGCTGTCCGATCACACAGATGGCACCACCCACCAAAAAGGCCATCACACAGTTTTTCAAAATATTATGTTGTGGTTTGACACTTTCCACCAACAGCCTGTATTCCTCTAGGGTATTTTCCTGCTCCTGCTGCTGTTCAATATTTCCCTTCAAGAAACATCACCCTGTTTTCCATGAAAAATAGAGAGTACCATTAAACAGGTACTCCTCATTAAGAAGGATAGTATAAATCCCTTCTTAAGAATCCTTATATGCAATTCTCACATTTGCCTTATACTCAAAAATTTGACCATCACGAACACCTGCTGTTAGGTTGGCAACTTCTACACCGGTTATATTATTCACAGTCTGGGATGCCTGCTGCACTGCCCCCTTAATGGCATCATCCCAACTATTTGTTGATTCACCCACAAGGTCCATTACTTTTACAACCAAATTCGACCACCCCTTAATATTTTAATAGTATTATTGCCTTTCTTTCTGGTAAATATACGCAAAAAGAAGCGGCTGCTGCAAAATAGTTTTGGGCGGAGACATTGATATGACCATTTACTTAGTAAAAAAATTTCTGTCCGAGCAGGCACAAAAGCAGGCACAACATGAAATAAGTAATTATACCCAGCGATATTTCAATCGGGTTCTAGGCAAAGGTATCGATTTCACTAAAGTCATAATCTACGATCCGGCTGGGTCGGAGCGAACCGGACCGGATTGGCCTCATAATATATGTGCAAAATTCACGTTCAAGCCAAAGAACCCTTCTAAATAGAAGGGTTCTTTTTTTCTGTAAATCAGCTCAGATATGCGCGCAGTTTGGCAAAAGCTCGCTTTTCCAGGCGGGATACCTGAACTTGTGATAATCCCAATTGTGACCCAACTTCTGCTTGAGTTTTGTCATGAAAATACCTTAATGAAATCAACTGTCGTTCTCGCTCAGGCAGACAACTCAGAGCATTCTTAAGATCGATTTTTTCCAACCATTTCAATTCATCCTCATCTGACTCAGGCACACAATCGATTACCTGAGACGAATCTTCCCCTTCGCTCCCTACTCTCTCAAAAAGAGAAACAGGAAACTGCGCTGCCTCTATAGCAAGAACAACATCATCTTTATCTATCCCCAAATCCTGTGCAATCTCCTCAACAGTGGGCTCGCGGTCGAGTTTACGCACCAATCTCTCCCTTGACTGTTTAGCCTTAACCGCCCTTTCCTTTAAAGCCCTGGTGGTTTTTATTGGCTGGTCATCCCTTAAGAAGCGGCGAATTTCCCCGATAATCATAGGCACAGCATATGTGGAAAACTTGACATTATAAGAAGGATCAAAATTATCAATGGCTTTGATCAACCCGATGACACCGATCTGAAAAATATCCTCTTCATCATGCCCCCGCCCTTCGAAACGCTTGAGTATATTAAATACTAAACGATAATTACAATTAACCAGCTTTTCTCTTGCCTTTTGATCACCCTGGCGTGTTTTTTCTAATAACTTGAGAGTTTCATCCTCACTGAGTAGAGGAAAGCGGGGCAGACTCATATCCTGTAAACCCATAATGCTCCTTTTATGTCTGGGTTGACCACTGTGCCTGTACTTCACCGGGCAGTTTTTTACGCATTACCACTGTGGTACCCTGTTCCGGCTCTGAGATTACCTCCAACTCATCCATAAAGGTACGCATAAAAACAAAGCCCAACCCCAACTGTTCTGGATCTGTTCCTGAGCTGGGGTCCATTGCCTGTTCCAGGTTTTTTATCCCCACACCCCTATCTTCAATAACAATTTCCAAACCGGAATTATATAAAGATGCTGTCAGAGTGACCACTCCATTTGGATCCCTCTGATATCCATGAACAACTGCATTTGTAACCGCCTCAGATACAGCAACCTTAATTTCTTCCAGTACACTGACATCATAATCCAACTCAGATGCGAAAGCAGCCACAGCAATACGGGCCAACCTAACATTACCGGGTATACTAGGAAACTCAAGTTTGATATGATTGATTGACTCCATATCACACCACCTTCCCGGCTAAAAAGTTTAGTGCCTGCGCTTTATTTGGATAAACCGGGATCAGTCGGGTAATCCCGGAAAGATTCAGGAGTTTAACAATTTTGGAATCTGAATTGGCAATCACCACATTCCCCTTAATATCTTTGACTTTTCTATAGCGGCCTAAAATAACACCCAATCCCGAACTGTCTATAAAAGATATATCTGTTAGATCAAAAAGGATGTTTTTAGCATCCTGCAAATTCTGGTCGATCTCCCGGCGGCAGTAATCAGCCAACTGCAAGTCAAAATCCCCGTGTATTTTTACCACCAGAGTATTCCCTGTTTTCTTGATCTCCAGGCTCAAGAAACCGCCCCTCCCATCTCCCAATTTATTTTTTAAAATATAAATTCGGCATCAAATGGAAAATATCCTGCTAAAATATGGCATTAAAAATTCCCCTTAAATCGGGGAATTTCGAATCATAACTACTGTTTGTCTTTGTCTTAAAACATTGTTTCAAATGTTTTCTTCATCTGCATCCACAAATTCCCTTTAGGCATATCCTTCTGCATCACAAGGGGTATCCTCTGCTGCACCTTACCATCTACAATTAATTTCAATTCCCCTGCATTTTCACCTTGAGCAACAGGAGCATTGATAATATCGGGAATTATTAACTCAGTTGTAACATTTAAGGTTTCTCCCTTACGGCTCAGCACACCCACACCCTCAGGAACCACCAAGCCTACATAATCAGCTACACCTTTTCCCACACGAACCTTCCCGACAACCTCACCGGGTTTTACCACCTGCTGATAAGCATAATTGGCAAACCCCCAATTTAAGAGTTCAATAGATTCACTAAAGTGGCCGCGGGGTTCAGGAACACCAAAAACACAGCAGATCAGGCGCAGGTTGTCACGCTTGACTGTTGAAGCCAGACAGTAATTGGCTTCTGTTGTCCAGCCTGTTTTAAAACCATCAGTCCCATCATACCACCACAGCAGTTTGTTGGTATTATCCAGTTTTGTTTTTCCCCCACGCAGTTCATAGTAGTGTTTAATACTGGTCAGCTTTAGGTATTCGGGGTGTTTGGCAGCCTCACGGCAGAGTACAGCCATATCATAAGCAGATGTGTAGTGGCCTTTGGCAGGAAGGCCATGAACATTAACAAACCGGGTATTTTTCAATCCAAGCTCTTTGACCTTCTGGTTCATCAAATCGACAAAGGCTCTTTCGCTCCCGGCTATATGTTCGGCAACAGCCACACAGGCATCATTGGCCGAACCCACCGCAATAGCAATCATCATTTCCTTAAAGGACATCTTTTCCCCGGGCTCCAGCCAGATCTCTGATCCACCCATTTCCCATGCAGCCTCACTGGTTACAACCCGGTCACCCCAGCTGACTTTACCGCTCTTCACCGCTTCCACTGCCACCAATAGTGTGGCAACTTTGGTTACACTGGCCGGGGCTATCTGTTTGTGGGGATTTTTTTCAAAAAGAATCTTGCCTGTGCTGGCTTCCATCAACACTGCAGAGGGAACTTCAGTTTCAGGGGTACTGCTCCAGGCATACTTAGCAGGGACCAACTGCAGAAAAGAAAGCACCAGAATTATGGGTATGATTAAACGGTAACGCATGGCACTACTACCTCCCTGTAAGATCATCTAACTTTATTATCTGCAAGTTGAGCCCTCTTACTCCTGGGACAGGTTACCAGTGGTAAGGGGACGTCAGACTGTGTGAAAACTCCCCACAGAAAAAGGAATTAAAGGTATA
>CAZZEY010000051.1:0-8470 GCA_964653445.1 uncultured Syntrophaceticus sp.
TTTGAATTAGGGCAGTAATAAAATCCATAACATTAACACCACTACTTGGCCCATATTGACATATTCAGCATCAAATTCTGGGTAAAAGAAACCATTACCTTTAACATCCAGGGTGCAAAGATTACAGTTGTCACTAAAACAGCGACAATTTTAGGTATAAAAGCGAGTGTTTGCTCCTGAATTTGTGTAGTTGCTTGAAAGAGGCTGACCAATAATCCTACCAGGAGACTAACTCCCAGCAGTGGTGCCGAAACCAGCAGGACTGCATAAAGAGCCTCACGTGCCAGCGTAATTACAAGATCTTCAGACATGAGAAATCACATCCTTAAAATACACAGTTCTATAAAACAGTTCACTAGTTCTATTCCACTCATATACTAAGAAAAACTCATAATCAGAGACCTCACCAGTAGATTCCAGCCATCCACCATAATAAACAGCAGTATTTTAAATGGAAGAGAGATCATCATAGGCGGCAGCATCAACATCCCCATAGACATCAGTGTGCTGGCGACAATCATATCGATCACCAAAAAAGGAATAAATAACACAAACCCAATTTGAAAAGCGGTTTTTAGTTCACTGATAATAAAAGCCGGTATTAAAACATGGTTAGGTATATCAGCACTACTTTCTGGCTGCGTTATATCTGCAAAAGATACAAATAAAGCCAGATCTTTTTCTCTTGTCTGTTTAAACATAAAGCTGCGCAGAGGGTCCATCCCCTGCTCAAAAGCGCTCTCTTGAGATATCTCACCTTTGATATAGGGTTGAAGAGCATTCTGGTTTATGTCATTCCAGGTGGGGGCCATGACAAAGAACGTCAGAAAAAGAGCCAAACCAATCAGCACCTGATTGGGAGGCATGGGTTGGATAGCAAGGGCATTCCTCAGAAAAGAAAGTACAACAATAATCCGCGTAAAAGAGGTAACCATAATTAACAGCGCCGGTGCCAGTGCCAGCAGTGTAATGATCAGCAGAATTTGCAGACTCTGAGTTACTCCTTGAGGATTATCAGCACTATCTACTTCCAGAGTTACACTGGGAATAGAAACTGGTTGGGCCTGTGCCGGGGTCCCAAAACACAGAAAACAAAATACAAAGATAAGTACTACCATAAAAAGACAAACTCTCCTTCTCCCCTGCAACTGGCTAATCCTCCTCCCTATAACCCCTGTCCCTCTGATGCTGCCTTTTAGAGAAAAATTGCTCCAAGGTTTTCTTCCAAAGGGAGTTAGTATATATATCTTCCATTTCATCAGCAGAAAAAAGTGCCACTTTCGCTGGATCATCAATTTCCAATATTTTTGTAATATTGTGATCAGTTATACCCAGCACATAAATCTTACCGGCAATTTCAGTCAGGAGTAGTGCGCGATTTTGACCAATGACCATCTGATCAAGAACACGCATCCATCGCCCTGACCTGGTAAAAGGCATTTGACGTTGAAAAAACTTAATCAACAAAAATGCCAGTACAACCACAATGAGCAGACTCAAAATCAGGCGCAGAAGAGTTGAACCCATGCTAGGAGCTGCAACCAGCGCTGGATCCTGATAATCATACTGACCAGCAGTCATTAAAAAAAATAAATTGTTTAAAGGTGGTATGGACATCAATGCGAATCTCCTCTATGTCACCCAATGACCTTAGTAACAGCTTCCAAAACTCGGTCAGGTTGAAATGGTTTAACGATAAAGTCTTTGGCCCCAGCCTGAATGGAATCAATCACCATTGCCTGCTGTCCCATGGCACTGCACATAATCACATTAGCCTGCGGATCTATTTTGCGAATTTCTTTTAGGGCACTAATCCCATCTAGTTCAGGCATGGTAATATCCATTGTCACCAAATCAGGATTCAATTCTTTATACTTGCTTATTGCAGTTGTTCCATTCTCAGCCTCTCCTGCTACCACATAACCGTTTTTAATTAAAATGTCTTTAAGCATCATCCGCATAAAAGCTGCATCATCCACAATCAATACCCTTTTTCCCATCAGTCAACCCTCCTTGCAAAACAGATCCCTACTTTAAATTGCTGATCCTCTCTGCAGAACTCAAGATTTCTGTAATTCGCACCCCGTAGTTTTCATCAATAACAACAACCTCTCCCTTAGCAATCGATTTTCCATTGATATATATATCAACAGCTTCACCTGCCATTTTATCCAGTTCAACAATAGCCCCCGGTCCAAGTTCCAATATATCTTTAATAGTCCTCTGGGTCCGTCCCAATTCCACGGTAAACTGTAGGGGCACATCCATAATCAACGATATATTACTAATCTCATCAGAGGTTGTGATTTCTGTCAGAGGAGCAAATTGTACCTGCTGCACTGCAATACCTGGTTTAGCAGTTTTCTGGGCATCATTGGTTTTTGTGTTCACAGATTGTTCTGCAGCCTGGATATCCTGCTGTTCATAATCACTCTCTCCGATACTACCCACAAGGAATTCAGCTGTTTGTTTGGCAAACTTAAGAGGAATAATCTGCATAATTTCACTGTCAATAATGCCTTCAATAGTCATATGGAAGATGATTTTCACTATTTGTTCATCTTTATCAATCTGCTGTATATTCTCCTCAGCTAGGTTGATCACTCTTACAGATGGCGGAGAAATGCTAATTTTCTTTTGAAAAACCGAAGACATAGAAGTAGAACCTGATCCCATCATCTGGTTCATGGCCTCTCCGATGGCACTCAAATGTATTTCATTCAATTTTTCAGGTGCTTCACTGGTATCCCCACCCATCATCAGGTCAACAATCAAACACGCATCACGAATTTTGAGAATAAGCATATTCTCTCCAACTAATCCATCTGTATATTGAACATTAACAATAACATAAGGGAGAGGGTGATCGCTCCGCAATTTGGATTGTGTAGTAATACTTATTTGTGGTGTTGTTATTTCTACTTTTTTAGCAAGTAAGCTTGATAGTGTAGTAGCGGCAGTACCCATACTAATATTGGCAATTTCACCAAGAGCATCTGTTTCTATCTCTGTTAGTGTAAAGCTTGTTTCCCCTCTGAACAGGGCATCAATTTCCTCCTGAGTTAAGTCTTTTTCACTCACCATTAAGCCCTCCCTTTTTAAAACCTGTTATTTGAACAGCAATTCTATTGTGAAAAACACCGGGTTTTGCAGTAAATTTGAGCCGGTTGCCGATATATACATCCAATTCCTGGTCAACTCTTTGAACTACAGGAACAACATCACCCACTTGAATTTCAAGCAGTTCCTTCACAGTAATATAACTAGAACCCAGCAGCACCTTGACTGGGACATTTACACATGATAATTGTTCCTGCAAGTAATAATGAGGTTCCTGATTGCTGCCCCCTGAATTCTTTGCAAACCAATAATGGGCACTCAACTTTTCTAAAATAGGTTCTAAGGCCAGATAAGGAAGGCAATAGCTAATAATTCCGTCCGCCTGTCCGATTTTAGCCTCTATTGATATCAAAATAACCATTTCGGCAGGAGAAACGATCTGCGCAAATTGTGGATTTGACTCAATAGATGCAACTTTCGGTTGAAAACCCAATACATTGGCCCACACATCTTTAGAGATGTTCAGCATTTGCTGTCCGATACGGGCTATGATAACACGCTCTATTTCAGTCAAAGCGCGAGTTTTGATAGGCAAACCTCCTCTTCCCCCAAAAAGCAGGTCAATCAGCTCAAAGGCCAGTGATGGTTTTATTTCCAATATACCATTACCCTCCAAAGGATCCATATTAAAAACCACCATTACTGAAGGGTCCGGAATCGAGCGTATAAACTCTTCATAGGTGAGCTGTTCTACAGAGATTAAAGATGCTTGTACTGCTATGCGCAGCCGTGCAGATAAATATGTGGAAAGTGAACGCGCATAGTTGTCATACATCAGCTCTATTGTATTGATCTGTTCTTTAGAGAATTTGTTTGGTCTGCGAAAATCATAGATACGAATTTTTTTTGTCTGCTCCTCTTTGCGGAGCTCTTCTGCTGTAATATCTCCTGATTCAAGTGCATTTAATAAACTATCAATCTCATCCTGTGATAGTATTTCTACCATAATAAATACCCCCTGAGAACGCTCTCTTTACTGCAGCACCAGGTCCGAAAAATAGACATCCTTCAATTCACCTGTATTTAATATAGGATTAATGTCAGAAAGTATTTCATTTTTTAGTTTCGTTCGGTTCTTCGCAGAGAGGTCATCACTGACTTTACTGTTAAGCAATACAATGATCCGGTCGCTCAAAACCGGCAGTTTTTCGTTAATCTCTTTCTCCAGTGATTTATCACTCATTTCAAAGACAACCTTAACTTTTACATATTTGTTATCTCCTCCTGAAGCCAGATTAGTTGTTATGTCCCCGAGTTCAAAAAGAGGGCCAATTTGGGCTGCATTATTTGTCTGCTGATTATTTCCCCCAGCACTATTAGCACCGTTTTTCAATGCCATGAAAGCTGCCATCATTGTTATAACTGCACATAAAACTACGGCTACACAGCCGAAAATCAACACCTTCTGGTTGATCATCACCCTTCTACCCTGCTCCATATTATCAGACTCGGCCATTATAATTCACCCTCCTTTTCCACCTGCTCTACAGCATCCAATAACTGAAAGTGGGAGGTGGAACGGCGAAAATCTACAATACGCCTGATGACCTCCTTAGGGTCCTCTTTTACAACAAATTTCTTCCCTGTGGTCAGGGTTATAACTGTATCCGGTGTTCGTTCAATAAACTCAATCAGATCGCAATTAACAAAAAACTCCTGGTTGTTGAGGCGTGTTAAAGGAATCATGTTATCACCTCTTTTACCCCTTGGGGGGGTACCCCGCTCTCAACAGCGGGGCATCAGTTTAATTATCTCTTCAGATTAACTAGTTCCTGAAGCATTTCATCTGAAGTTGTGATTACCCTGGAATTAGCCTGAAAACCCCGCTGTGTAATGATCATATCTGTAAACTCTGTGGAGAGATCCACATTGGACATCTCCAAAGAACTTGGTGTGATGCTGCCAAAACCTCCACTGCTTGGGATACCAACATTAGCTGTCCCAGAGTTGCTGGTTAATGAATAAAGCGAGTTTCCCTCTTTCATTAAACCAGCTGGGTTAGCGAAACGGCATAAGGCGATTTGTCCCAGGTTTCTCGTTATGCCATTGGAAAAAACCCCGACAATGGTTCCCCTCTGATCTATGGTATAGCTCTCCAGCACCCCACTTTTATACCCATCCTGTTTTTCAACTGCAGCATCATGATCTGAACCATATTGGGTCATACCGGAGAAATCCAATGTGATATTAACTGAATCAGAATCAGTTGGTTTGAATGTGATATTGCTGCTAGTCGTATAACTGAATGTCCCATCATTATTAAAACTAATTACTCCACTCAGCACACTATTATCAATGATTTGTCCAGTAGAATCTTCAATAGTATCCTCTGCAACCATCCAGGTCCACTGGTTATCACCGGTTTTCGTTAATTCAATAGGTACTGTGTACTCCTGCCCCTTAGAATCGTAAACAATATGGCGCAGCACAACTTTGGAATCTGGGGAACCCACATCAATCCGGCTGTCCAAGTTTCCCCCAATTTCCATTTTTGTAGTGGCTTTAGCATTTTCCGTCTCATTGATATTTAGCTTGATGTCGGTCAAGGTATCTGGATCATCAGGCATATACCCTTGAACATGCATACCATGAAACAGGCTTATCAGACTGCCATCCTCGTCAAAATCAAAATTTCCCACTCTGGTATAATAGGTTCTGCTCCCATCACTGAGTACAAAAAATCCATCCCCATCTATCCCCAGGTCTGTTTCCTTACCAGTGTCTTGAAGGCTACTTCCTCCCATAATTAGATCAATACTGCCCAGTGAAACACCGGGTCCTATCTGCATGGGGTTGGTCCCCCCTCTGCCCCCTTCTACCGGTTGGCTTGCCCCCCTTATCGTTTGGCTGAGCATGTCATGAAAGGTTACTCGACTCCTCTTAAAGCCGGGAGTATTAACATTGGCTATATTATTGCCGATAACATCCATCCGCTGCTGATGAGTTTTAAGACCTGAAACAGCGGAAAATAAAGAACGCATCATTTTAATGACCTCCTTATTGGGTGGTTTACTTCGGTCATTCGGTAAACCGGGGCTCCCTCCATTGAGGTCCAGCCCATCTCTTAAATAATCACTGCGCTATCGATCTTGGTAAAAACATTTCCGCGCATGCTTTTTTCATCCATGGCAGTTACAACAGTTCTGTTCTTGATACTCACAATCAGGGCGAGGTTGTCCATCAGGATCAGAGAATCCTTCGCCCCCTTTGAAGCAGCTTTTTCTACAGCACTATTAAGCTTTTGAATCTCATTGACACCAAGAGGTATATTCCTATGAGCAATCCTCTCCCTGGCATGTGCTGAGAATTTCAGTGTTTGCTGTTCAAGAATTTTTTCAAAGGATTCACCTTTCCCTGTATCTTTTACTGTTCCAACCTTACCTCGTGTAGGCTGCAGAATTGGTTCAGGGAAATAGATCTTATCGGTCACTGGTCAACACTCTCCTCCAGCACAAGCCAATACCTTATTTACCCAATAAACCGGTATAACATCTTCTTCCAGTTCCAGATATATGATACCCTGTTTCTGATAGAAACCCAGTACATCCCCTTTTATCACCTGACCATCTTCAGGATTAACTGCCTCCACACTTCGTCCAAGCAAATTCGCGGCAAAGTTAATCTCATCCCGCTCCCAGGCTGATTGCTGCAGCATAATCAACTGCTCCATTTTTTTATTCAAATCCTGCAGTGTTTCAAGTGATGTGATCTGGGACATCTGAGCTATGAAATCAGTGTTACTGACAGGTTCCATGGGATCCTGCTGTTGCAGCTGACAAATTAAAAGCTTCAGAAAGTCTTCCTTACCCATACTGTTCTTGTACGTATAAACCTGCTGCGCAGACCCATTGATAGCCTCCACTCCAGCCAATTTGTGTCACCTCCTGTTAAACAAGATAATCTACTGTTCCCTGGTGCCATCCTCGGTATCCCCCCTGCTCTGTCTGCTCATCAGGAGAAAAGTCCCTTCCGGTATATTCCTGTCCCTGTGAGCTTTCATAAGCACCTGAACCATTTTTGTTCAAAAAGGCATCCTGACCTCGACCATCTACCGCAACACTGATCTGCTGCCAGGTTATCCCCTGCTGCTCTAGAGACTGGCGCAGACTCTGCATCTGTCCCTCGATCAGGGCTGCTGTGATCTGGTTTTCCGCTATAAAATGCGCGTGAACTATCCCTTTCTCCACACTGATGATAAGTTTAAGATGGCCTAAGAAGTCTGGATTGAGTTTAAGCTTAAGATCTGCCCGTTCTTTTCCCACAAAAAGCTCAGCTTTATCTATCACCTGTTTGACGATAAACTCCGCTGTCTTATCAGGAAGTATTTCCTTTGAAAATGATAGGTCATTTTTTTGACGGCCAATGACAGTTTCTGGCGCCGCAGAACCGGGCTTTGTCGTCAAATAACCCAACTGCTCATTTATTATTGTTTTCTCCTTCTTTACACCTGCCGGACTTTCCTGAGTTTGTGCGGTGACAGACTGCTCCCCTTTCTGTTCACTAGAAAACAGCTCAATCAGTTTACCCTGCTCAGCTGCTGCTGATTTTTCGGTTGTTATTTCGGGATCTGCTTTTTGAGCCATCAAGCTTTCTAATTCTGTAGGATCCGGCAGTACTATCTCAGCTTTTACAGCAGTATCAGGGAGCTGAGCTTCTGCCTTAACACCAGTATCAGACAGTACTGCTTCAGCAGTCACAAGAGAATCAACAAAGACCGATACCCCTTGAGTTTGTTCTGCACATTCTTGCATAGTATGGGTCAGCATGTTCTCCTGAATTGTATTAGTCATTATCCACTGTTGTACATTCTGCAGATCCATTTTTCCGAAAAGTGTTTTAAATAAACTATCTTCCCTTAATTCACCTTGTGAAATTATCTCACTGGAGTCGGAAATATCCTTTTTTAACGATGATAACAACATATGCAGTTTTCCAGCTAGTTCTTGATTAGTTAGACCGTCAGTTTTAACGGCATTAATTGACTCCATTGCTTCCCCAGGAGGCAATTGTGAATTGCTTATTTCCTGTACAAAAAAGGTCAGCAACTCATTTTCCTCTTGTTCACTAGAAGCAGTTTGAGCCAAAGGTTCATCATCTGCTGTACCACTCACTGTTCCAGAAGCATTCAAATCCAAGTTTATCAGCGCTTCAATCACCTGCAGGAAGCTAAACGGAATTTTAGTACCTTTATTGCCTGCTTTAATATTGACCTGTGCAGCTTGATGATTTCCCATCAGGGGTAATAAAACCGCTTGTTCCATATGTCACCTCCTTTACCTTATTAAGTAGTTATTCGAAACTCCTAAACGAGTCTCCATACTGCTTTGCGGTTTGGAGATTTTTCGTTTCA
>CAZZEY010000052.1:0-8461 GCA_964653445.1 uncultured Syntrophaceticus sp.
AGGTTTTTGGTTAATGCAGGTGCCCTGGTTGGATCGGGCAAACTTCGTCAAGTGATAATTATAAACTCTGCCGGAGTCGCCCTTTACTCTTATTTGATCAGCGGTGACTTTGTCCACAATACCCGCTTCATCACTGGTCACCACTACCCCTGAATCATGAGCAACCCGGTATTCGATCCCTGTCCCTACCAAAGGAGCATCTGTACGCAGAAGTGGCACCGCCTGACGCTGCATGTTGGCACCCATCAAGGCGCGGTTGGCATCATCATTCTCCAAAAAGGGAATAAGGGCAGCTGCAACACTCACAACCTGTTTTGGTGAAACATCCATATAATCTACCTGTGAAGTGGAAACAGCAAGAATATCCTTACCATCCCGAGCATCGACTCGGTTTGATTTAAATCGGCCATCTTCATCAAGAGGGGCATTAGCCTGAGCTATGACATACTCATCCTCTGTGTCCGCAGTCAAATACTCTATTTCATCTGTGACTATTCCTTTTTCCTTATCAACTTTACGGTAAGGGGTTTCTATAAAACCGTATTTATTTACCCTGGCATAGGTGCTCAAAGAACCGATCAGGCCGATGTTAGGGCCCTCCGGTGTCTCAATAGGACACATCCTCCCATAATGTGAATGATGAACATCACGCACCTCAAAGCCAGCTCTCTCCCGGCTTAAGCCTCCGGGCCCTAAAGCGCTCAAGCGCCTTTTATGGGTTAATTCTGCCAGAGGGTTGGTCTGATCCATAAACTGGGATAACTGGCTGCTGCCAAAGAACTCTTTGATAGATGCCACAACAGGTCTGATGTTGATCAATGCCTGAGGAGTAATTGTATCAACATCCTGGATGGTCATCCTTTCCCTGACAACCCGTTCCATACGCGCCAAACCGATACGGAACTGATTCTGCAGCAGTTCACCTACTGAGCGCAGTCTCCTGTTCCCCAGGTGATCAATATCATCGACAGTTCCCTCACCATTCATCAATTTGAGGAAATAATCGATCACAACTAAAATATCCTCTGGAGTAAGGCACCTGTTGTCATGCAGATCATCCAATTTGAGCTTCTTATTTAACTTATAGCGCCCCACCTGACCCAGGTCATACCTCCGTGTGTCGAAAAACAGGCTGTCCAAAAGCGCCCGCGCGCTTTCTATAGTAGGAGGTTCTCCTGGCCGCAGGCGTTTGTAAATTTCAACGAGAGCCTCCTCCTGTGTTTGGGTGCTGTCCTTTTCCAGTGTATTCTTCAAAAAATCATTATCACCATAGTGGTCTAAAATATCATTATTTGATGAATAACCTAAAGCACGGATCAATACAGTTACTGGGAGTTTTCTCGTGCGATCAATGCGCACATGAACAGTATCATGGGTATCAGATTCAAACTCTAGCCAGGCGCCGCGATTAGGAATTATCGTGGCACTGTAAATGCGTTTACCAGAGGGATCTGTAGCAGCATGATAATAGACCCCTGGTGAGCGCACCAACTGACTGACAACTACCCTTTCCGCGCCATTAATAATGAAGGTTCCTTTCCTTGTCATCAAAGGAAAATCCCCCATAAAGACATCCTGTTCCTTGATCTCCCCGGTTTCCCTGTTTGTTAATCGCACTTTCACCCTCAGGGGTGCCGCAAAAGTAACATCTCTCTCCTTGCACTCGGCAACAGAATACTTGGGTTCTCCCAGAGAATAATCAATGAACTCCAGGCTTAAATTGCCTGTAAAGTCCTGTATTGGGGACACATCATAAAATGTTTCCTTCAAACCTTCACTTAAAAACCACTCATACGACTGCCTCTGGATTTCAATAAGATTGGGCATCTCCAGAATTTCGGAAATCCGCCCATAACTCCAACGCGTTCTTTCTCCTACTTTAACCGGTTTTGGATTAGCCATATAACACCATCCCTTATCTTA
Source organism: uncultured Syntrophaceticus sp. (assembly GCA_964653445.1). Taxonomy (GTDB): domain Bacteria; phylum Bacillota; class DSM-12270; order Thermacetogeniales; family Thermacetogeniaceae; genus DTU068. The sequence continues at coordinate 1,924 of CAZZEY010000052.1, forward strand.
CTCGGTTTACTGTATCATTTTTCCATATCAACCGAAAGGAGTGATGGTATCTACATTATTCCCTTGCCCAACAAGTTTCAACCGCCTTCCTTTCATAATCATGCCAAAACTTGTTCCAATAGACATTCTTAAAGAATATCATGGAAATAATTAAATGTCAATAAAAAAGCAAAAGGAACCCTTTCAGGAACACATTTTGAAAGGGCTCCCTATCCTCCAGTTTCTTATTACACTCAGGTTCCTACCAATATACAACCGTTTCTGTAAATAGTTCAGGAAAAGAACTCATCCTTACATCGTTTAGTTTTCCGAACTTAGCTAATTTCGATCTCTGCACCCACATCGGTAAGCTTTGTTTTGATTTCCTCGGCCTCATCTTTACTAACATTTTCTTTAACTGGCTTCGGAGCATTGTCTACCAATTCTTTTGCCTCTTTTAGTCCAAGCCCTGTGATTTCCCGTACAGCTTTAATAACTTTGATCTTCTGGTCGCCAACAGCTTTGAGAACAACATTAAACTCTGTTTTTTCTTCTTCTGCAGGTGCATCAGCTGCAACAGCTGGTCCGGCAGCTACTGCCACAGGTGCCGCAGCACTAACACCAAATTCCTCTTCTATAGCTTTGACCAATTCAGAAAGCTCCAAAACTGTCATACCCTTTACTGCTTCAATAATCTCTTCAACCTTGCTCATTAATAATTACCCTCCTTGGAATATAATTGATAATAGATTAAGGAAAGAAAACCTCAGATTTAAGAAGCTTCTTTTTGTTCCTGAACAGCCTGTAAAGCATAAACCAATTTTCTCATTGGACCCTGCAAAACACTGCACAAATTGGTAAGTGGTCCATTAAAACCGCGCAAGACCTGGGAAAGCAGTACCTCTCTGCTTGGAAGGTCAGCCAGGTTTTTGATCTGGGCAGGTCCCACTACCTGGCCTTCGATAAGACCCCCTTTGATCTCCAACTTTTTGTTCTTTTTCGCAAAATCCATCAAGACTTTGGCTGGAGCAACAGGGTCTTCGTACCCAAAAGCAATAGCAATTGGTCCTGCCAACAATTCATTAAGCTCTGAAAAACCAACGTTTTCAGCAGCAATTTGGGTCAGAGTGTTTTTAACAACTTTATATTCCACACCTGCATCACGACAGGTTCTGCGTAAGTCGGTGGCATCCCCTACCTTGATACCCCGATAATCGGCAAGAATTGCTGCTTTTGCTGACTTGAGTTTTTGTTCTAGTTCAGCAACAATTTGCTTTTTCTCATCAAGACTATGCATTTCACGCCTCCTTTATAAAAAATAAGGCCCTCCGCAAACAGCAGAGGGCCAGAATAATCTCAGACTTCCTCCAACCTCGGTAGGCATACAACTATTAAGCCTCGCGGCACCTACTGTCTACGGTCACTTTTATAGCATAGCAGAGTATTTTTTTTTAGTCAAACACAAAACTTATTAACCCAAAGGTTTTACCGGATTTATTTTTACACCAGGACCCATACTCGATGAAACAGTTATACTTCTGAGATACTGCCCCTTCGCAGCAGTAGGTCTCGCTTTAATCAATACATCCATCAGGGTCGTATAGTTTTCCTTAAGATTTTCCAATGGGAAAGAAATTTTGCCGATAGGTGCATGTACAATACCGGTTTTATCGGCGCGGTACTCGATCTTACCTGCCTTGATCTCCTTGACCGCTCTTTCAATATCAAAGGTCACTGTACCGGTTTTTGGATTGGGCATCATTCCACGGGGTCCCAGTATTTTACCAAGCCGCCCTACCATACTCATCATATCAGGGGTAGCCACAGCAATTTCGAAATCCAGCCACCCTTCCTGCACCTTTTTGACCATTTCTTCGGCACCGACATAATCAGCTCCAGCATCAGCCGCTTCAGCAGCCTTATCACCCTTGGCAAACACAAGCACTTTTCTGGTTTTGCCTGTCCCGTGTGGAAGCACTACAGCTCCTCTAACCTGTTGATCCGCGTGTCGGGGGTCAATACCCAATCTTACCGAAAGTTCAACAGTTTCATCAAAATTAGCAGGAGCAACTTCCTTGACAAGGTTTAATGCCTCATCATACTCATATAAATTATTTCTGTCGATCTTCTCCAGTGCGTTTAAATACTTCTTCCCTTTTTTTGCCATAGCAGATCCTCCTTTGTGGTTTAACGGATTCTATCCTCCCACTGTAGTTCCTGTTCATTTTTGAACCAGGAAACACACATCCATCTTTTAAACAATTTCTATACCCATACTGCGGGCAGTTCCCTCTATCATGCGCATAGCGCCCTCAATATCCATAGCATTGAGGTCCCGCATCTTAAGTTCTGCAATCTCTTTGACCTTAGACCGAGGCACTTTGCCAACTTTGTTCCGGTTTGGCTCACCAGAAGCTGTTTCCAGACCTGCAGCTTTCTTCAACAAGATAGAAGCTGGTGGAGTTTTTGTAATAAAGCTCAAAGTGCGGTCCTGGTAAATAAAAACCTCCACCGGAATAATAAGTCCGGCATCCTTAGCTGTTCGCTCATTAAACTCTTTACAAAAACCCATAATATTGACACCATGCGGGCCAAGGGCAGAACCAACCGGTGGGGCTGGTGTGGCTTTTCCAGCTTCAACTTGAAGCTTAACTTTAGCAATTACCTTTTTTGCAGCCAATGCTGGGCACTCCCTTCTCTTTTATATTTAAAGTTTCTCTACTTGTGTAAACTCCAGTTCTACCGGTGTCTCCCGTCCGAACATAGAAACAAGCACTTTTAGTTTGCTCTTTTCCGGATAGATTTCCTCAACCGAACCGATAAAATTCTCAAATGGCCCGGCAATAACCCGGACACTTTCACCAATATCGAGATCAATCTTGATCGGTGCCTCCGCCAGTCCCATCTTGCGCATAATGTTTTGGACCTCATCATCTATCAATGGTATTGGCTTACTCCCAGAACCCACGAAACTGGTTACGCCAGGTGTATTGCGCACAACATACCAGGAATCATCGGTCAATATCATCTCAACTAAAACATAGCCGGGAAAAATCTTTTTCTTGGAGACACGCCTTTTACCATCCTTGATCTCGATTTCATCTTCCATGGGAACAAGAACGCGAAATATTTTATCCTCCATATTCATGGAGGCAACTCTCTTCTCCAAATTTGCTTTTACCTTGTTTTCATAACCTGAGTAAGTATGAATCACAAACCATTTCTTTTCCATAAAGACAAGGGACCTCGCGGCCCCCACCTCCCTGGTATATTACTATGCTGTGCCTTTTTTACAGGCTCAACAAAATTTCAACCAAAGTACTCAATACAGTGTCAGCAATCCATATCATCGCGGCCACCAAAACCACAGATGAAATAACAACCATTGTGTAAACAGCAGTCTCTCTCCGGCCCGGCCAGTGTACCTTTTTCAGTTCACCCCAAACACCCTGAAAAAACTTTACTGTGCCCTGGAAAAATCGCCTTTTAGGTTTATTACTCTCCCTGGTACGTAGAGCTCGTTTTGTCTTTTGTTCAAGAGCTTTCTTCTTATTGGCAGCACCCTTTTTCACAACCGCACCTTCGGCAGCTGATTTATCTTCAGCCTTTGCCTGAGCCTTTGGCTTAATCAGGCGTAGAAGAGAAAGCCGTTTTCCTTCTTCAGCAGCAGGTGTGGCTTGTTCCAAGCTCTGATCCTGCTCCTGCTTCACTTCTGCTGATGCGGCCTTTTTGGCGCGGACCCTGGCACTCTTTTTGGCCTTTGCTACGCCGGTTTTTTTGGCCAACTGGCTCACATCCTTCAGCCTGCCACCATCTATTTGGTTTCACGGTGGACAGTTTGTTTTTTGCACTTAGGACAGTACTTCTTAAACTCCAACCGCTCAGGATTGTTCTTTTTGTTTTTTTCTGTAGTATAATTGCGGCTTTTGCAATCAGTACATGCTAAAGTCACACCTACCCGCACTATAGCCACCTCCTACTGCCTCAACAACAATAAATAGTACCAAATACAGCCATAAAAAGATCCTGTTATACTTTAGCATAGTACCCCGTTGCCTGTCAATAATAAAGCCTGTCAGTCATTGGCTGTTTTATTGTGGTAAATACAGGCCAGCAGTTACATAAGCAAACAGATGGATCCTATTATTCAATCTTTCTTTGCTGCTTATTTAAGAAAATATTCAACACTATTCTACCACATTATGGCACGAGACATACCCGAAAAACACCTTGTTTGTTGTAAAGCTAGATAATTCCCTGAGATAACATTGCATCAGCTACTCTAATAAAACCTGCGATATTAGCGCCATTAACATAATCGATCTGCCCTTTTTCATTTCCATAAGATACACACTGATTATGGATGTCCTTCATAATATCCTGCAGCTTACAATCTACCTCTTCTGCACTCCAGCAGTAGTGCTGGCTGTTCTGGCACATTTCCAGTCCACTTACAGCCACACCACCTGCGTTGGCAGCTTTACCCGGAGCAAACAATATGCCCTCTGTTTTAAAAACATCCACAGCCTCAGGTGTGCAGGGCATATTGGCTGCCTCAACAACACACCGACACCCATTATTGACTAAATCTTTTGCTCCCTTGAGATCAAGCTCATTTTGAGTAGCAGTAGGAACTGCGATATCACAGGGAACCTCCCAGGGTTTGCGCCCCTCAACCCATTTCAAACCAAATTTCTCCGCAAAATCCCTGGCTGGTCGACGATGAACAACCCAAAGATCCTTTAAATACTCCAACTTTTCACCACTTATTCCATCAGGGTCGTAAACATAGCCTTTATCATCAGCAATTGTCACAACCCGTGCTCCGTACTGACAGGCCTTTTCGATGAAATAACTCCCCACATTTCCGTAGCCTGAAATTGTTATAGTCTTCCCTTTAAGATCATCACCTTTGGCCTTGAGCATTTCCTGCAGAAAATAAACAACACCATAACCAGTTGCTTCCGGGCGTATCAGACTGCCGCCCCAACCAAAACCCTTTCCTGTAATAACCCCGGTAAAGGAGTTCCGAATCTTTCTATACTGGCCGAAAAGATAGCCTATCTCCCTGCCGCCAACCCCAATATCACCGGCTGGGACATCTGTATCAGGGCCAATGTGGCGGAAAAGCTCATTCATAAAGGATTGACAGAAGCGCATAACCTCCTGATCCGATTTGCCCCGTGGATCAAAATCAGATCCTCCCTTGCCTCCACCCAGAGGCAGTGTGGTCAGCGAGTTCTTAAAGACCTGTTCGAAAGCCAAAAACTTTAAAATACTCAAATTGACCGAAGGATGGAAACGCAGGCCACCTTTATAAGGACCGATAGCGCTGTTCATCTGTATTCGATATCCTCGGTTGACCTGAACATCACCATTGTCATCAACCCAGGTAACACGAAACATAACTACACGTTCAGGTTCCACCAACCGCTCCATAATCTTTTCCTGCTTATATCTTGGCTCTTGTTCTATAAAGGGCAGTACAGACTCTGCTACCTCATAAACAGCTTGATGAAATTCCTTTTCTCCAGGGTTTCTAGCAATAACTTCATTAATAAATCCATTGAGTTGTTCTGACATAAGTCATCCTCCACTTCAAATTTCATTAAAACATAAAAAGTAATTTCGGTATAATAGTTCCACTATCCTGCACATAAATTTATTGTATACATGTATACATGTTAACTGTACCGTCCATTTCTATCCCTAGGCTCACCCAGCTACGTGCCTGTTTTCCGGATTTGCAAACAACTTCCCCGTCATCTACCTCTTTTTCAATTCAGCTTCTATTATATCAATCATCTCTTTTAGCTCTTTGAGCTTTTTCTCATGTTTTTTGCGCACAACACCTCTCAAGTGATGTCCCGTAGAGCGCAGCATAAACTGGATCTGCTCATCCAGCTCTGCATAATTTTCTCTCATTTCATTCAGCTTAACCACTAATTCCTCTCTCCTCATCTCATGTAAAACATTAATTATTTCATCATCAACCATTTATTAAACCTCCTAAGGGGTGTATATCTCAAAAATACTATATACCTTATCTAATATTTCCAATCTACACTACTATAACACATGTGACAGGGGTGGTGACAGGGGGACGGGGGTCGTGTCATCATGCACACATATCACACAAACATCATCCACCAACCTGAAAAACAGAAGCTAGAGGCTGGATGTCAGAAGTCCGAAGCCAGAAGTACTGTCCTCCAGAACCCACTTCACCGTCGTTTTCCAACGACTAACCACTAAATGATATCGAAATACTGCCTTTGACCATCCATAGTTACGGCAATCAACCGTCACCACCATCTACTGTACCACACTTTTGATCAAACATGTCACAGCGGTGAGTCAAAGTGTCCGTCCCCTTGACTCGTAAAAAATAACAGACAGAACTATGTTCTGCCTGTTAATGGCTCCCCGGGCAGGATTCGAACCTGCAACTCTCCGGTTAACAGCCGGATGCTCTACCGTTGAGCTACCGAGGAATATAAATATTCTGGCAGCGACCTACTCTCCCGGGATGTCCCAGTACCATCGGCGCTGGAGGGCT
>CAZZEY010000053.1:0-8452 GCA_964653445.1 uncultured Syntrophaceticus sp.
CCTGCTGGCGCAGCGACCTGCGAAGGTTGTTACTTGCCCTTGACGAAGGAGCAGTAACGTCAGCTGTTGCGAAACATGATATTGAGCTAAGCGACTTTGCGCCACAGATGGTGTCATAGGAGCCGGTTAGAATTGGTCGTTAGATTTTGATTTGTATTTGAAAGGAGATGGAGTAATGAAAGAAGCATTTTGTTCCCCTGATGCACCGGCCCCATTGGGTGCTTATTCATCTGTTATTAAGTCAGGTAACTGGGTATTTTTGTCTGGTGTCGGACCTGAGGATCGGGTCACACATAACCCTAAGGGAAACACCATTGAGGAGCAGACGCGCTATGCACTGGAAAACCTGCTGGCTCAGCTAAAGGCTGTTGGAGCCAGTGCAGACAATGTTGTAAAGGTTAATGTCTATTTGAAAGATATCACCACATTTAAGAAATTCAACGAGGTTTATGCCGCCTACTTTTCAGACCCCAAGCCTGCCCGAACCACTGTGGGCTGTGATCTGATCAATGGAATTATGATTGAGATAGATGCCATCGCTAAACTGTGACACGTGGACGGTCCTTTTGTCACACTCGGGAGATAGTTTTTTGACCAAACTCTTCGCTAAGAAGCTAAAATAGAATACGATTGCTATATATGGTTTTAGTGGTCGGTCTTTATTAAGAAATTAGCGCGGTGGGATAAACAGGCCGATTACCAGAACATCCCCCCACGCGGTTTGCCACATCGGGAAAGGATGAGAAGACTTTGTTTGAGGAGTTTATGGAGCTGTTTCAGGCACCTGATTTTATCAAACCCTATCTCCACCATTTTGTGACTGAACAGGAGATGGAGCTGATTGTCAAGTTAAAGGGGAGAAGCATTACTGCAGATGATATTGCAGTTTTAATAGATGCCCCTGTGCTTGAGGTGTGCAGTTTATTAGAACAAGGGTATCAGCGGGAGGTTTTAAATCGGGAAGTAAAAGAGGGTGTGGTTTATTACAAAGCTGCTGACTTTTACGCTAGGTTGGATAACTACTGTAAATGGGGCAATTACTATGTGCTGCCCAAAGGCATCCGCAGGAAGTTGGATCAATGGTGTTATGATGAGTTTCTTTTAAGATATGACAATTTTAAAAAGGTCATAGAGAATGATCCAGAATATGATAACTGTTTTAATGAGTGGGTCATTCTCCTGTCTGAAGTTGAAGAGATGATCGATCATGCTGAGCAAATCCGGGTAGTGCCCTGCAACTGCAAAATGCTGGCAAATAACTGCGACCGCCCTAGAGAAGTATGCCTTTATTTTGATGACCAGATTACGGACCGTACAGGTGGAAGAAGCCTGACCAAAGATGAGGCCAGGAAGCTGGTTCACTATGCTGATCAGAAAGGGTTGATGCATACAGGTGGCCCCTATAATTGGAGAGAAGTGGGGCCAAATGTGGTCTGCAACTGTTGTGCTGACTGCTGTTATCCGTTTCGGGCAGCTTTGCAGTTTGGGACCAAGGGGAAGTGGCCCAAGTCCCGTTATATTGCCAGGTATAATCCAGATAAATGCAGGTTGTGTGGGCGGTGTGTTCAGCGCTGTCATTTTGGAGCATTTTATTATGACGGAACGGTTGTGGAACAAGAAGGCATAACCAGGAAAAATATAGCTTTCAATCCTGAGCTCTGCTGGGGCTGTGGGCTGTGTGCTAATACCTGTCCGGAGAATGCTGTTGTTATGGAAAAACTCTAAGAAAGTGCAGCCTTGCATCTGCTGTGTTTTTTATGTTCTGGTATGGTTTTTGCTATACATAATGATGTTAACAATGCGGGAAAAGCGGATTGCTCTTTTAAATGCGGCAGTTAATCACTTTAATTTATATTAGGAGAGGTGGTATTTGATGTATCTCGGAAAACTCTACAATGAACCGGAAATTATGTTCAGCACTTTGAATCAGGACCAGGTCAGAGAAATTCATTCCAGCAGCACTAGGATTTTAGAAGAACTGGGAATGGTTGTTCACCATGAAGAGGCACTGCAGTTGTTAAAAGAGGCGGGCGCATTTGTTGATGGGAAAAAGGTTTTTGTACCAGCTTCTTTGGTGGAAAACGCAATCAGAACCGCACCATCCAGGTTTACACTGTATGACCGGAATGGAAACGCGGCAATGCATGTAGAACACCGCAATGTCTACTATGGTCCAGGGTCCGATACACCCCATTATATAGATTTCGATGCCGGAGAACGGCGCCGCTGGACAAAAAAGGATGTTGAAGATGGTATTGCTCTCTGCGACTACCTGGAAAACATCGATTTTGTGATGTCAATGGGTTTGATCTCTGATGTGGAAACACACATGAACACCAGAGAACAGTATGCGGTTATGATCAGAAAATCGAAAAAACCACAGATCGTTGTTTGTGATGATGTTAATGACCTTAAAGATGTTATCGCCATGGCTGCAGCAGTAAGGGGCAGTTTAGAAGATCTGCAGTGCAAGCCGTTCTTTGCAGTTTACTGTGAGCCCAGTTCTCCTCTTGTCAACTCTTTTAATGCCATTGATAAGCTGATGCTCTGTGCTGAACTGAGAATCCCGGTCAATTATGCAGGCGGTGGATTGGCAGGGGGAACAACACCGGTCACCGCAGCAGGAACCATTTTGTTGAATAATGCCGAGTGTCTGCTGGGCCTGGTAATACACCAGCTGAAAAACCCCGGAGCTCCCTTCCTTTACGGGTATGGCAATGGGCCGCTGGATCTGAAAACTATGCAGTCCATCTATTCTTCACCAACAGCGATCCAGATTCAGGGTGGAATGTGTGAGCTGGCTAGATTCTATCAGCTGCCATCCTGGGGAGAAGCTGGAGATGGTGCCTCTAAGCTTTGTGATGAGCAGAGCACTATGGAAGCATCTCAGTTTATCCTGATGGCTGCCCTGCAGGGCTGCAATATTACTCATGATGTTGGTTATCTTGACTGCGGCTTGAGTATGTCCCTGGAGCATCTGGTAATCTGTGATGAAATTATCAGCAAAACAAAAGCCACAGTGAAAGAACTGAAAACAGATAAAGAATATTTGGGATATGAGGCTATTGCCAGAGTCGGCCATGGAGGCAACTATGTTTGCGATAAGCACACATATGATCATATGAGAGAAGAGTGGCGTGGAGACCTGTCTGATTTTAATTCCTATGAAACATGGCACAGTAAAGGGAAACTCAGCATGAGGGAACGGGCACATCAAAAGGTACAGCATATCCTCTCCACCTACAAATCAGAACCCCTGCCAGCAGAAGTTGATGCTAAAATCGAAGAGATCTTGGAGCGGGCAAGAAAAGCCCATTAAAAAACGTGATATAAGTGCATCAGTTCAATTAAGCCAGAAATATAGAACCAATAATACCGTCCCTACCCAGGGGTGGAGGCGGTATTTATTATATAATTTCATCAAAATCGGACAACGAAGTTTTTCGGTATCTCTGTTGATATTTGATAGACAGCAGTGACGCAAAGGTTATTTGCGTGAATAAATATTTTGCGTTGTTATACAGCAGTATTAACGGGTTACCGCATTTAATATTTTCCGTTTTTTTAAAAAAGCATTAAATTGATGGTTTAACAAATATGGAATTGTGCATTGAGTCAGAAAATGGGTGATAATTGAGAAAGGAGTATACATATGGCAGAACATCTATCAAATTATGAGGAACAAATCACACCACATCTGCGGTGGCTCTCTGACTCCCAGGTAGAACAGATACACTATTCTTCATTGGAGGTACTGGAAAACACTGGCATTATTGTACAAAATGCGGAGGCCATTTCTCTGCTGAAAGATGCGGGCTGCAGGGTCAAGAAAAACCGCGCTTGGATACCCTCATGGTTGGTGGAGCAGTGCCTGCGGACAGCACCGAAACGCATTGCAGTAGCTAATCGTCTGGGTGAACGGGTAATGCCGCTGGAAAAAAACCGTGTCTATTATGGTACAGGCTCAGATCTGCCTTTTACCATCGATTTGAAAACAGGGGAGAGAAGAACAAGCACAAAAAATGATGTTTGTGCTGCGGCAAAACTGCTGGACCATCTGCCTAATTTCGATTTTCTGATGAGCTACGGTATTGCCGCTGATATGCCTCCCTGTGTAAGTGATTTGCATCAGTTTGAGGCTATGGCCAGCAACAGCAGCAAACCGATCGTTTTTACCTCTCATAATGCCAAAAACACAGAAGCTATTATTGAAATGGCTGCTGTCTGTGCAGGTGGCTTGGATGAGCTGAAGCAGAACCCTTATATTATTTTATTCAGCCAGCCGATTCCACCGCTGGTACACACCGATGAGGGAATTGGTAAGATGTATAAGTGTATCGAATATGATATTCCGGTTATCTATATGCCGGGTGTGGTTGGTGGAGCCACAACACCAGTTACTAAAGCTGGAATGGTTACACTGATGAATGCTGAGTGTCTGGCTGGAGTTGTGCTCTCCCAGTTAAAAAAGAAGGGCGCAAAAATTTTAATCGGTGGTGGTGCCACACCGATGGATATGAAAACCACCGCCACACTTTATGGGTCTCCTGAGACATCGATGAACTATGCAGTTCTCACTCAACTGGCTCAGTTCTATGGTTTGGCAAACTTTACGGAGGCAGGGTGTGTCAATGCGCCACTTCCCGATGTACAGGCGGGAATTGAGGCCGCAATGTCTGTGATGCTGACCCAGCTGGAGGGCTGTAATCTGGTACATGATGTCGGCTATCTTGAAGGCGGAAAAACAGGTTATCTGCCTTTTTTGGTGATCTGCAATGATATCATCAGTATGGCGCGCTACACAGGTGCGGGAACCAGAGTGACACCTGAGACCATTGCTGTGAAGGTTATCGATGAGGTTGGCCCAGGGGGCAATTATATAACACATGCACATACAGCGAAACACTTCAGAAAAGAGATCTGGCAGCCGCACACCTTCTTGAGATACATGTGGGAGCAGTGGGAGGCTAAGGGGCAAAAGACCTGTTTGGACCTGGCTAAAGAGAAGGTGATTGAGGTTTTGGCAGAGCATCAACCTGTTCAGCTTCCGGACCGGGCAAAGGAAACCATGAACCAGATCATCAGCCAGCGGCAGTGTGAGTGTGAGGGATAGGACCGATCACCGGGACGGTTCCACCGAGCGGAAACCGCGCGCCGGAATAGCGGTTGGTTGCCTTTTGGAATATTAGAATCCGGACCCCCAAATACTAATAAAAATGCAGATTAGAAAGGGGAACAGGATATGATCAGTACCACTATTTTTCCTGGACGCTATGTCCAGGGGTATGACACCATGAAGCGCCTTGGGGAGGAGATGGCCCGTTTCGGTAAAAAAGGGCTTTTGATCTGTGATGGTTTTGTCCTTGAGAGGATCCTCCCCTCCTATTTGCCTGATATCCAAAACGCAGTGCAGGTGGAAACAGCAAAATTTGGTGGAGAGTGTTCTGAAGAGGAAATTAACCGGTTAGCACAGATAATGAAGGAAAAAGAATGTGATTTGGTGACTGGTGTTGGTGGAGGAAAGACACTGGATACAGCCAAGGCAGTGGCCTACCAGATGAAGTCCCCTGTTGTTGTGGTACCAACTATCGCATCAACTGATGCTCCCTGCAGTGCCCTGTCTGTAATCTATACACCTGAGGGAAATTTTGATCACTATTTGATTTTGCCTCAAAACCCCAATGTGGTCCTGCTTGATACCCGGGTAATTGTACAGGCCCCAGTCCGATTTTTGGTGTCAGGAATGGGTGATGCCCTTGCTACCTGGTTTGAAGCTGAGTCTGCCAGGGCCAAGTATGCACAAAACATGACCGGGGACCATGGGTCTATGGCTGCCTTTTCACTTGCAGAGTTGTGCTATGAGACCCTGCTGGAATACGGGATAGCAGCAAAAGAGGCATGTGCAGTTCATGTGGTTACCCCTGCTGTGGAACATGTGGTGGAAGCTAACACACTATTGAGCGGCATCGGTTTTGAGAGTGGTGGGTTAGCTGCAGCTCATGCAATTCATAATGGATTGACTGCTTTGGAGCAGACTCACAACTACTATCATGGAGAAAAGGTGGCATTTGGTACTTTGACATCTCTTTTCTTGACAGACAAGGAAATCTCTTTAGTTGATGAGGTATTTTTGTTTTGTGAGGCTGTCGGACTTCCCACAACCTTTGCAGAGTTGGGGATGGAGGGAGTATCAGATGAAGAGTTGATGAGAGTTGCTGAAACTGCATGTGCTGAGGATGAAACCATTTTCAATGAACCGATACAAGTAACACCGGAGAGTGTAGTTGCTGCTATGAAAGCTACAGATGCCTACGGAAGGATGAGAAAAGGAGAATAATGCTGCACTGCAGGGATAAACCGACCGCTCACCGTCTCCCCGCGCGGTGGGCGCAAAGAATTTTTGCGGTAATTAGGAGAAAAAACCCGAGGAAACGCAAAAATTCTTTGCGTGTGGAGTTAGCAGGGGCATAAATCGGGGTTTTTTCTATTGGCATGGTTTTTGCAATATTATATAGGCAGAAAAACAATTAAGGATAATTTGAGCAGATCAAAAGGAGGCTGTATTGCTGACCGGATTCATTAACCACTTAACTGGAATGTAAGCAGGTTGACAGATGTCAGGGTGAGGAGTTTTTCCGTGTCACATTTGTGTTAGCGGATAATAAGCCTAACCTCAATTATTATCATAAGGAGGCTTTGATGTGGACGAATTGATATCGAACTACAATGAACAGGTTACACCTCAGTTGAAATGGGTAACTGATTCACAGTTAGAGCAAATTCACTATGCATCACTTGAAGTTCTGGAGCGCACCGGGATTGTAGTCAAGAACAAAGAAGCTCTGGAGTTGTTGAAGGATGCAGGTTGTAGGGTTGATGGTGAGCATGTCTGGATTCCGCCATGGTTGGTAGAGGAGTGTCTGCGGTTAGCACCGAAGCGGATCTCTGTGTCCAACAGGTTGGGAGAGCGGGTGCTGCCTCTGGAGAAAAACCGGGTTTACTATGGAACAGGTTCTGATCTTCCTTTTACTATTGATCTGGACACCAATGAGCGCAGAACATCCAACAAACAGGATGTTGTGGATGCATCTAAGGTTGTTGACGCACTTCCCAATTTCGATTTTCTAATGAGCCATGCCATTGCTTCAGATACCAATCCCGATGTCAGCGATCTGCACCAGTTTGAGGCAATGACGGCCAACTGCAGCAAGCCTATTATCTTTACCGCCCATAATGCTGAAAACACTGAAGCTTTAATTCAGATGGCTGCTGCCTGTGTTGGTGGTGTGGAAAACTTAAAGAGCAATCCATACATTATCCTATACTCTGAACCGATCTCACCTTTGGTTCACACCCATGATGGTGTGGGCAAAATGTATAAATGTTTTGAATACAACATCCCAGTGGTCTATACACCAGGGGTTTTGGCAGGCGGCACAACACCAGTGACCAAGGCAGGGTGCATCACTCTGATGAACTCTGAAAACCTGGCAGGTGTGGTGATTGCCCAGTTGAAGAAGAAAGGGGCACCCATTATCATCGGTGGTGGAGCTACACCTATGGATATGAAAACCACCACAACCCTTTATGGTGCACCTGAGACCTTTATGAACTACGGCATTATGACTCAGCTGGCGCAGTTTTATGGGCTGCCTAATTTCACAGAAGCAGGTTGTGTTAATGCACAACAGCCCGATATCCAGGCGGGTGCTGAAGCAGCAGCAACGATTCTGATGACCCAACTGGAAGGCTGTAATTTGGTGCATGATGTGGGGTACCTGGAAGGGGGCAAAACTGGTTACCTGCCCTTCCTGGCCATCTGTGATGATCTGATCGATATGGCTAGATATAGTGGGGCAGGTACCAGGATATCCAGGGAGCATCTGGCTGTGGACTGCATCCACGAAGTGGGCCCCGGTGGCAACTATATGGCACACCAGCACACCTTTAATCATTTCCGGGACGAGATCTGGAGTCCTCGTTTCTTCACTAGGTACCGATGGGAGCACTGGTTGGCTAAAAATAAGGAAACCCCGATGGATAATGCCGTAAAGAAAACAAGAGAGATCCTGGCAGAACACCAGACTGCAGCACTGCCGGAAGGTGCAGCAGAAGAGATGCAGAGCATTATCAAGCGAAGAGAAAATGAATGCAAATCTTAAGGGGGCGAGATAGATGAAATATTCAAGCAACCATGGAGAAGGAGTAGCATTTAGGACATTGTCACTGCAGCAATTACAGGATATTCACAGCGCCAGTTGCCGCATTTTAGATGAAGTAGGAGTAGTAGTACACCATGACGAAGCAGCAGATTTACTAAAAAAGTGGGGTGCCTATACAGATAGCAATGGTAGAACCCACATTCCAGCAGCATTGGTAAAACAGGCACTCCACTCCGCCCCCTCAAGAATTACTTTATATAACAGGCTGGGTGAACCGGTGATCTGGATGG
>CAZZEY010000054.1:0-8380 GCA_964653445.1 uncultured Syntrophaceticus sp.
ACAGAACGAAAACGGTGCACTTCATCCTGGAGGTTGCTCAAGATCTGCATCAAACGCCGGTTTCTGCTGGCGCGATAGAGAGTGTCATGAAACTTCTTATCACACTCAACAAACTTTACAATATCTCCTTGTTCGATAATCTCGGACTTTCTGACAAGTATACGCTCCAGTTCTTCCAACTCTTCCTCAGTGATCCTTTCAGCAGCCAGTTCTGTAGCCAAAGACTCCAGTGCAGCCCGCACCTCAAATACATCAGCAATATCTTTCAAAGAAATACCTGCCACATAGGCCCCCTTCCGGGGAACCATTACTAGGAAACCTTCCAATTCCAGTTTGCGGATAGCCTCCCGCACTGGGGTTCTGCTGACACCTAGCTCTTCTGCCAACTGGGATTCCATCAGCCTCTCCCCAGGGCGCAGGACACCTGTGATAATCGCATCCCTCAGGGTATCGAAAACAACCTCCCGCAGGGGCTTATAAGTGTCTAATTTGACAGGTAACAGTCTCCTCTCCTCTTGTTCTGCCATAGCTACCTCCTTATGGGTCGTTGGTCGTTAGTGGTTAGTAATTGGATTAAAAGGAATTCGCCAAGCGAATTCCAACGAGACCAACGACTAACGACTAACGACTAACCACTAACAACTAATCTGCAGGGCAAGTTCTGCAGACAAACACATCCAAACCGCCATCTCCCTTCATCCTCTCTGCTGCCTGCCGGGCTGTCCTCTGCTCCTGAAATAAACCAGAAACCGTGGGACCGCTTCCAGCCATCAAAGCTGCATCTGCACCCAGTTCCAGCAGCTGCTGTTTAAGCTCAGCTATCTCCGGATGAAGGCTGACAGTAACCCTCTCCAGATCATTGCCCAGCAACCCCGGGATCTTATGTTTTTCACCTGTTTTAAGCACCTTAATTAGCTCTAATGACCGCTGCTCTCTTCCTTGATCCTTGTAATATCTGTATATCTCTGCTGTGCTGACTGCAAATGGTGGTTTGATCAGCACCACCCAGAAAACAGGAAACTGAGGCAGCTGGGTCAGCTTCTCCCCTCTGCCCTGGGCCAACACAGTGCCCCCTTTAATAAAGAAAGGGACATCAGAACCAACCTTTGCTGCTGCAGCCACCAGATCACCCTCTGACAGGCCGCAGCCATAGAGCAGATCAGCTCCTTTCAAAGCTGCTGCTGCATTACTGCTGCCTCCCCCCAGACCAGCACCCCATGGTATGCTTTTTTCTATCTCCACCCTGACGCCCCCGGACAGGTGATGAGCAATCACTTCCATTGCCCTATAAGCCAGATTGTCCGGACCATCGGGAATATCGGGATCACTGCATAATACCTCAATACCGGAGGGAATCCTGGCAAACCAAAGAGTATCAGCAAGTGTGATGGTCTGCATCACAGATGCGATCTCATGGTAGCCATCTGGTCTGAGACCCCCTACATCCAGGGTGAGATTAATTTTGGCATGAGATTGAAGGCCAAGTTCCCATTTTTTGTTCTTATCTGAAGTAATCATAAAATATGATTTAGTAAAAGGTGCAGAAAAATCCTCTCTTAGATCTATTAAATTTTACTTCTAAATCACAATTAA
Organism: uncultured Syntrophaceticus sp.; assembly: GCA_964653445.1. Taxonomy (GTDB): domain Bacteria; phylum Bacillota; class DSM-12270; order Thermacetogeniales; family Thermacetogeniaceae; genus DTU068. Next base: position 1,594 of record CAZZEY010000054.1, read on the forward strand.
CTCAACTGGGTTAATCAGCCCAACAGGAACCATCCAACTGATCAAGATTATTTATGAAGTGAAACAGCCTTAGCTGCGCCTTTTTTCTCTTCCTGCTCTATTGTGCGCAGGTAATCCATTACAGGCTGCAGATCCTCATAAAATACTACCACAATATCACCGGGTTTGGCCTGTTTTAGGGATTCTTTTAAAGCATCAACAACATCAGGGATGATATGCAGTTTCGCAGGGGACAACCCAGCTCTGCGGGCACCTGTGTGAAGGAGCTTAGCTGTCTCTAGAGGGGCACGCCCCCGAAGATCCTTATCTTCCCTAATATAGAGTTCATCAAATTTTACACCAGCCGCCTCTCCGGCATGAATTATCTGGTCATTCCTCCGGTCCCCGGGTACTCCGATAATACCGGTCAAACACCGTGGTCTTAGTGTCCTGGCAAATTCCGCAATTTTTTGGAAGGCAGGAGCATTGTGCCCGTAGTCAACAATCACAATGGTATTTCCCACTTGGTGCATCATCAGCCGTCCCGGGTTGTCGCTGAAAGTGCGCAGCCCACGCCTGATAGTACTCGGGGAAAGGCCACAGCTGTAAGCCGCTGCTGCTGCAGCCATGGCATTTTCCAGATTATGAACAGCCCGGCCGCCCATTCCCGCTTTGATAGATTTCAGCCTGATCAGGCGCACCAATTCCTCACCACTGCCATAATAAACAATTCCATTCCTAACAAAAACGGCACTTTCACCCGCTGCCAGGTGGCGCCGCACCAGAACATTATCCTCATGTGTGCTGAAGTAAACCACCCTACCCCTAGAGACAGCTGCCAGACGTGGGGCAAAGGGATCATCAGCATTAAGCACAACATACCCGTCCTTTTTAACCGCTTCTACAACTAAAGACTTTACCCAGAATAGGTCCTCAAGGCTTTCAATACCATCCTGCCCTAGATGGTCTGAACCGATATTTGTCACCACAGCAACATCTGCCAGGTCATAACCCAAACCACCGCGCAGGATCCCCCCTCTGGCTGTTTCCAAAATCGCTACCTCTACAGTGGGATCTTGTAAAACGGTGCGGGCACTGTCAGGTCCTGTGGTATCCCCCTCTATAAGACATTTATCATTGAGGTAAACACCCCCTGTGGTGGTCATCCCCACATTCAGCCCCTGCTGTTGGAAAAGATGGCCAAGGATACGGGTGGTTGTTGTTTTTCCATTGGTCCCTGTGATTGAGATCACCGGGATGCTCACCTGACTGTCTGGAGGAAACAGATAATTGACCAGCTGTTTCCCTACATCCCGCGGAGCTCCTTTATTTGGATAAAGATGCATTCTAAACCCTGGAGCGGCATTAACCTCAATGATCGCCCCATTTCCCTGTAGGGCTTTTCCGATATCAGGGGTTACAATATCAATACCGGCAACATCAAGCCCCATTACTTGAGCTGCTCTACCCGCGGCCCAGGAGTTATACGGATGCACCTGTTCGGTTACATCAGCAGCACTGCCGCCTGTACTCAAATTGGCATTGCGGCGCAGAAAAACCTCAACCCCCTGGCCGGGTTTACTGTCAGGATGCAGCCCCTGTCTTTTCAATTCCAGGATGCTGATAGGGTCGATCTTCAGTTCAGTTAGTGGAAGATCATGCCCCTTACCCCGCCTGGGGTCCCGGTTGGCAATCTCCACCAATTCCCTGATCGTATGAACACCATCCCCGATCACAGCTGCAGGGAATCGCTCCGCTGCAGCTGCCATTTTCCCATCTATCACCAGAATGCGGTAATGTTTGCCCATGATATACTGCTCTACTATCACTTCTTGATCATAATTTAATGCAAACTTAAAAGCTGTCTCCAACTCCCGGTTATTTTTAATATCCAGCACCACTCCCCTTCCGTGATTACCGCAGCAGGGTTTTACCGCCACAGGATATCCCAACTCCCTGGCTGCGGCCAGAGCGTCCTGCAGAGTAGAGACAACCCGGCCCGAGGGCACCGGAAGGCCTGCGGCCTTTAACAGCTTTCTGGTGGATTCCTTATGGTGGGCTGTATCCACAGCCAGTGCAGATGTCTGGGAAGTAATGGTAGCCTGAATTCGCTGCTGACAGCAGCCATATCCCAACTGATAGAGGCCATCCCCCAAAGAGAGTACCGGAATTCCCCGCTGGACACAGGAATTGAGAGTGCTCTCAGTACTGGGGCCCGGCCGTGTGGCAGCCCCTAACTCCCGCAGTTTGGCCAGCACATCTGCCACAGGGAAGGTATGCCCCTTAAGCAGCGCAGATATAAGAGTAACTGCGGTCTCCAATGAGGCTTTACCCAATTGGGGAGTGCCATATTCAAAGACCACTTCCCAGACACCGGGCTTATCTCCCCGGATTGTTTTGCCAAAATTAACAGGAAAACCGGCCTCAACCTGAAGCTCAATAGCTGTATGTTCTACAACATGTCCCAGCATGGTACCCTCGTGCAGCCGTTCTACAAACCCACCGGGATAACCACGGCCACAGGTGTGCTCATGAAGGCCCGGCAGCAGGCGCAGAATAGCTTCGGCAAAGCCTGGTATTTTATCTGTAGTTTTCCGTTCCCCCGGGTCTAAATAAAGTTTTGTGAGCAGTACTGGAGAATGGCTCCAGATATTTCTGCCCTCAATGACCCGGGTTTTCAGGATGATCACAATGTAAAACCTCCTTAAAAAACCAGAGTGATGCCATTCCCTATTTTTACTATAATTTGACCCGTTTATTCATGGGCAAGGGGGTACCTGTTCTTTATGTCAAATCTGTAACCAGCAGGGAGAATATGCAGCAGCACATTGGTCAAAGCCAGGGGTTCCTGGGGAGTGGTTACAGAGACATTTGTTTCTCTGATCTGTTTACCATCAATGACCGTAACCGTTTGTGAACCTACCACTTCAAATGTCCCTTCTGGTGACACGATGATAGCTGTATCCTCATCGATCCCTACTCCCAGCACATAGGGATATTGAGCAACCGCAGCGAGTAGCCTTCCCAATCTGCCCCTTTGGGCAAAATGTTGGTCCACAACCACCCCCCGCAGAAGCCCAAGTCCTGGGGCCATCTGTACCGTATTTTTACGAGGGGCCTCTGTTTCTTCACCATCCACTATCATGGTGTCACTCATTGCTGATGCCCCTGCACTTGTTCCCGCGATTATGGTACCTCTGCGGTAGGCATCGTGCAGAGCCTTATCCACCTGGGTACCCCCCAGCATACTGGTCAGGCGCAGCTGGTCACCACCGGTGAAAAAGATACCTGTTGCCTGCTCCAAAGCCTCTTCAGCAGTGCTGTCACATGCCTCCTGACGAGTATCCACATTCAAAACCGAAACATCCCCTACCCCAAGGTCGCGAAAAAGTGAGAAATATAAATCCCCTGTAGCCTGAGTGTCAGCAGAAGCTGCAGTAACCACAACCAGCCTCCCCTTTTTCCCACCTGCTAAAGATACGAATTTTTTTAAGATCAAACACTTGTGTTTCCGATCCTCGGCTCCTCCAATGATTACCAAAGTACCCCTATTGTGGTCAGACATCACAAAACACCCCTTTGCCTGAAATTTAGCAAGAATAAATTGCAGCTATTAGCATACATTGTAAGCGGAAGGCAGGTGGCAGAATGTACGCCCTGTTCCCTAGTTTACTCGCTGGACTCGCTACAGCCCTGGGATGTATTATTGTGCTTTTTGCCAAACACCCCGGGCAGCGTACTCTGGCTGTCATCTTAGGAGGAGCCGCTGGAGTGATGCTGGCTGTAGTAACCCTGGATCTCATTCCCGCTGCACTGAAAACCGGCACTCCTTTACAGGCAGCTGCAGGTATCATAATCGGCGCCGGTACACTCTGGCTGATTGACAGTTTTCTAACCATGCACCGCGTCACCCTATCTTTTCACAAAAACAGCGCCATGAGGCGTCTTGGCTACCTCATGGCAATAGGAATTGCCCTCCATGACCTTCCTGAAGGAATGGCCATTGCCGGAGCCTATGCAGCAGATGGAAGGCTTGGTCCTCTTTTGGCACTTTCCATTGCTCTCCATAATATCCCCGAAGGGATAGCCACAGCCGCCCCTTTGAAAATGGGCGGCCTGAGGCACAAACAAATTCTATTGATCAATATTCTAGTCAGCCTATTCACACCATTGGGAACAATGTTCGGCCTGTTTATTGTCCACCTATCTCCCGGTTATCTCTCCTTTCTCTTGGCACTGGCAGCAGGTGCAATGCTCTACCTGATCAAAGATGAACTTCTTCCTGCGGCCCAAAGCAGGCACCTGCTGTGGTGTTGGACAGGTGTCATCTTTGGCTTTGCTTTTCTCTGGTTGGCACTGCTAATAGCGAGTTAACTGTGCCGTGACCAAATCCAGGATAGAATAGAGTGATCCTTCGAATCCTCCAGCCACTCACCGATCTTGGTTGTCAGGTAATATTCTTTTTCACCTATTTCCTCTGTCGCATCATTTTCATCTATTTCATCTATTTCATCTGACTGCTCACCAAATACTGTTTCTTCTCCATCTATGAACTGCTGAGCAGTGCTGGTCAGATCCACATAACACAGAGGTGGAAAGAGGCAGCACCACCAATTTTCACCATTCCCTTCTCCCAGTATAATTCTCAAGGCCTGGTACTTCCCCTTTGGAAATGTTGTCTGCCCATAAGCCTTAGCTGGAAAATCAAATACACCATAATAAGCCTTTACCTGATCACCACAGCCCTGTGAACGCAGTACATCCGCGGCCACTTCCTCAACTTGGTTTAAATTATGCTGAATAACCTGAGCGGCTGCTCCTTCATCCTGCACTTGTTCTAGCTTTGGATGCAGGTAATCCAGAACCGCATCTCTCACCATAAGCTTCAACTCTTGATCTGCAGTGCTGTTGCTGTTGGCTACTACATGAAAACGCACCACACCATCCATCTGTTTGCCCTGGACAAGGTTCGGCTCCTCTACCGGAGCAAAAGCCAACAGAGTATAGATGGCGACACCGAAGATAAGAACATAGATCAGTTTTTTCATCATTAATCCCTCTCTCCCTAAAGGGCACTTTAGGGCATATTATTTCCAAATATTGCAGCATTAATCAGGATCGTGTAAGAAAAAGAAACACCCTGCCGTCAAATTGACCGACAGGGTAAACAGTTTACTAATTCTACGGGTCACAAGGGATGATCAGTACAGAGCCAATCTGGAGGTTATACGGATCTACTCCGGGATTGAGAGCAAGGATACTGTCAACAGAAACATTATACCTTAATGACAATTTATATATGGTGTCCCCAGGCCTTACCACATGCTCAAAAGGACAGGTTGGTGTTGGGGGCGGTACAGGGCTAATCTCCTCACAAACCACCACATAGATCTGTACTGTTTCCACAACACGGGCTGTTAAATTAAGCACTATCTCCAGGGTTGGTTTTCTCGTAATACCGTCTGTACGCCCTGACACATGCTCCACTGCCGCCTGCACTTGAGCAGTCATCTCTGGCATTGCGCCAGGAATAGGTATAAAGTTGCGGAATTTTATTTTGACCTGAACATGGTGTACAGACTGATCAGGCATATCACTGACATAAAGCACCTGTGCCTCGATCTTTCCGCTGACGATCACCTTATCCTTGATAATTACCACATCTTCAGGCAGAACCTCCACCTTATGAACCTTGACATCCAAAATCTTGACTGCACTCGGTTTTTCCATCGGGATGTACGCGGTTTCAGCAATATTGACTTGGGTGTGATCCTCTCCGACAACATTATCCACTCTCAGCAGTTCTTTGGAGTCTTCCACCCCAACCAAATCTACCACAACATCCAGTTCTCTCGGCTCAGTTACCTTTGCGGTCAGGTCCATGATCACTTCTACACCCACTGTATGTGGATTTATCATATCGAAACTGGTGTGGGTAATGTTTTCGTCAACTGTCACATTCATCCCCGGTTCTGCACCGAAGACCTCTATAAATTGGGTAAAATGCAGGGTCTGGTGCATATGATGGACAGGTTGAGTAGCCAATGCAGCTACATAGATAATCTGCAGAGTGATATCACCCTCAACAATTACCTTATCCTGAATAACCTTTTTATCTGTGATTGCTACACTGGCATCAACATCGAGCACCTTTTCCACAGGGGGCTTCTCTTTAGGCACCCGAAATCTGCCGGATACCATTGCCTGAGTACTGCCTTCAGCGATCACCTCTTCAATACGCAAATGTTCTGTAACAGCCTGCACTCCTGCCGGTGGCGTTACCATCAAGGAGATTTCAGCTAATGTTGTTACCTTCACCAAAATAAAAATAACTGCAGTAATATCAAATGTGCGTGAATAATCACCCTTAGCCTTCCCCTGAATATCCTCAACCTTAACCTTTGCCCACGCGGTCATTCCCGGTTCAGCACCGGGTATCTCCACAAATTGCGTAAAATCTAAACGCACATGTGTATGGTGGACCGGCTGGTCTGGGCAGTCAGCGGCATACACAATCTGCAAATTGAGATGCCCCTCTATAATCACCTTGTCTTTGATTACTTCTACCTTTTTGATCTTGACTGTTTTATCAATTGATATAATCTTTTCGATTCCCGGTTTAGGTTCTGGTACTCTAAAATCACCCTGTACAACAGCCTGTTTTGATCTTTCGCCGACAACATGTTCGATCTTTAATGTTTCGCAGCTGTTCATCTCTTCTCCCTCCTTTTCCAGGACACATTTTTCTGTAATATAATATGTCTGCAGGCTAAAGAGGGTGTATTTAACCAATAGAGAAACCGCTGCA
>CAZZEY010000055.1:0-8314 GCA_964653445.1 uncultured Syntrophaceticus sp.
ACATCAGATTTATCAGCTAGGATCAATGCAGCCGCCACATTATTGACCGGCTGCCCTGTTTGTTCATCATGATTGCCGATAGCAGAGACCACCGTAAAAATTTCATCATGAGACATCCTAGTTTTATCCAGGATATAATAGGCCAGTATAGCACCTGATAGATGGTGGCCGCTCCTGTTAACCACATTTCCGATATCGTGCAAATATCCAGCAATTCTTGCCAGTTCGGCATCCCGTTCGGGGTAGTCTAACAACCTGAGAACATTGTAGGCAATACTTGAAACAAGACTGATATGGCGGAAACCATGTTCTGTAAAACCCATCACTTCGAGGTTGGCATTGCCTGTCCTGATTAGTGTCTCTACAACAGGGATGTTTTTTATCTCTTCCAGTGTGATAGGCTCCTCTGGCATTTTTTATCCCCTCTAGGTTTGTTCTAATTGGATTTCTCTAAAAAAAGTAAAAACCCTTTTTTATTACCTGCTAATGGATTAAAATTAGCATACAGCAATATTTTTCACTTTATACTTTATACTGCTCGAAAAATGCATTCTTTTCCTCTTCAAAACAATTATCTCTGATGGACTGGCGTATCTTTTCCATCACACTCAGTGTAAAATGCAGATTGTGGATGGTCAGCAGCCGGGGTCCCAGTATTTCTCCGGCGTGGAAAAGGTGTCTTAGATATGCTCTGCTGTAATTTTGACAGGTATAACAGCTGCATCCCTCCTCCAAAGGTGAAAAATCCTCTGTATACTGGGCATTTCGCACTACCAGTTTTCCCCGCCAGGTAAGTGCTGTGCCATTGCGGGCGATCCTGGTGGGCAGAACACAGTCAAACATATCGATCCCCCGAGCTACACCTTCCCATAGGCAGTCAGCACTACCCACACCCATCAGATATCTGGGCTTGTTTTCTGGCAAAAGAGGTGTTGTAGATTCCAATATCTCATACATAATGGATTTGGGCTCACCAACACTTAACCCCCCCACAGCATAGCCAGGAAAGTCAAGCCCTGTAATCTCCGCAGCACTGCGTGCCCGCAGTTCGGGATAAACACTCCCCTGAACAATTCCAAACACCACCTGACCAGGTGCATGAGGAGATTTCAAACAGCGCTCTGCCCAAAGTGTTGTTCGCTTCATACCTGCTAAGGCCTCTTCATAAGAACAGGGGAATGGAGAGCACTCATCAAATGCCATTGCAATATCAGAACCCAATATTCTTTGTATATCCATTGACTGCTCCGGACCAATGAAGTGCTTAGAACCATCCAGATGGGACCTGAAATATACTCCTTCATCTGTGATCCTTCGCAGTTTGGCCAGGCTGAACACCTGAAAACCGCCGCTGTCAGTAAGGATCGGCCACTGCCAGTTCATAAACCTGTGCAGACCTCCCGCTTTATCGATGACCTCCATCCCCGGACGGAGGTAAAGATGGTAGGTATTGGAGAGGATAATCTCCGCCCCCAACCCCTTGACCTCTTCAGGTGTCATGGTCTTCACCGTAGCCTGTGTTCCCACAGGCATAAAGATGGGGGTATGAATTTCTCCTCTTGGAGTATGGACTACTCCCAGACGCGCCATACTCCTGGTTGATTTTTTGATCAGTTCGAAACGAAAGAACCCCATCAGGGGCACCTCCTTTAAAGAATCAACATGCCATCACCGTAACTGAAGAACCGGTAGTGCAGATTTACAGCCTCCCTGTAGGCATTCATTACATGGTCATAACCCCCGAAGGCGCAGACCAGCATCAGCAGTGTGGAACGAGGGAGATGAAAATTAGTCATTATTCCATCCACCACCCGGAAATGAAAGCCCGGGTAAATAAACAATCTGGTCCTCCCTTCTCCCTCCTGGAGTTCTTCCTGCTCCCTGGCGGCACTCTCCAGCAGCCGTACAGAGGTTGTTCCCACTGCGATCACCCGCCTGCCCTCCTGCCGCGCCCTGTTGATCTTGAGAGCGTTTACAGCATCAAGTCTCCAGTACTCAGCATGCATCTGATGGTCTTCCACCCGGTCAACACGCACAGGCTGAAAGGTTCCCAAACCCACATGAAGCAGCACAAAAGCAAACTCAATACCCTTTGCCTGCAGTTTGTTTAGAACATCTTCTGTAAAATGCAGACCAGCGGTTGGTGCTGCAGCAGAACCCAGGGAACGAGCATAAATTGTCTGGTAGCGTTCCTTGTCCATCTCTTCAACAGGCCTTTTGATATAGGGGGGCAAAGGAACCTCTCCTATTTTAGATACACTGTTCCAAAACTCCGCCTGATCCCTGCAGTTAAAATTGATAATCCGTCCCCCTTCTTCTGTGCGCTCACCGATTACAGCCTGCAGCAACCCATCACCAAAGGCAACTACTTCCCCTTCTTTTGCCCGCTTTCCAGGCTTTACCAGAGTCTCCCAGACACAGTGTTCCTTTTCTTCCAAAAGAAACACTTCCAAGTTTTTCCCGGTTTTTACCAGCTCTCCCTTCAGCCTTGCTGGAAAAACCTTTGTTTCATTGAAAACCAGGAGATCCCCCTCTCTCAGGTAATCCACAATTTCTCTGAAGTTGGCATGGTTTACTCTCCCAGTGGTTTTGTCTAAAACCAGCAAACGAGAGATATCCCGCTTGGCTGCGGGATACTGGGCAATCAATTCCTGGGGGAGTTCATAGTCAAATTCATCTACCTGCAATTCTGATATCCTTTCTGCTTATAATCGGAAAAAACTTTTCCCAAATATAATGTATTATACCACCATTATCACAGGCAAAACACTTTAAAGGTGTTTTATCTGCGCAGAAAAAGATTAATAATCAATGTGAAGAGCAGACTTAAAAGCAAACAGGTGATCAGGGGAAAATAAAATTTAAAATTTCCTTTCTGGAAATAAATATCCCCTGGCAGCCTCCCCAGCGGGGATATTTTGCCCACCAGCAGAAACAATCCCCCAACCAACAGTAAAATAACCCCTCCCATAATCAAGAACTTGCCCAAAGAAGAAAAGTTATCCATTCTTCTTTTTGCTCCCTTCATACCTTTCCTGTTCACTGTACAGACAACCACAGTACTGCTGTCTGTAAAGCCCTATCAGTTTAGCCTGCCTTCTACCTTCACTAAAGCCCTTTCTCCAGTCGAAGTATAGAAAGGGTATCCCTTCCTTTTCCCCTGCCTCTGTACCAATCTGGTGCAGCAGGTCATGATTCTGCCATGGACTTACCAGCAGAGTGGTGGTAAAACCGTCAAACCCCTCTTTTTTTGCTTTTGCAGCGCTTTCCCGCAGACGCAGCAGGTAACAATGTCTGCAGCGTTCCTTTTCTTTATAAGATACATTCCGAAAATAAAGTTCAGGTTGATAGGCATCTGCTGTCACCAAAGGTATGTCCAGCCCCTGGGCCATTTGCTCCGCTCCCTCACGTCTTTTCTCATATTCCTGATAGGGATGGATATTTGGGTTGTAATAATAACCTTCAAACTCATGCCCCTGTTTTAATAGATCCTGTACAGGATAGATAGCACAAGGGCCGCAGCAAACATGCAGCAGTATCTTCATAATTAATCATCATCCTTCGGAAATAGTGTTCTCTGACTTGGTGCTCCCTCTTTTGAATAGGGAATCCCCAAATGGGTATAGGCCAGGGGGGTTGCCACCCGGCCCCTGGGTGTGCGCTGCAGATAACCCTTCTGCAGCAGGTAAGGCTCATATACATCCTCCACAGTTCCGGACTCTTCCCGAGCAGCAGCAGCCAGAGTTTCTAAGCCAACAGGGCCCCCTTGAAATTTATTAATTATTGTTTCCAAAAGGATCCTGTCCACCTTGTCCAGACCTGCCTCATCAACCTCCAGGCGCTCCAAAGAACTCCTTACCAACTCCCTGGTTACAGACCGACAACCGCTCACCTCTGCAAAATCCCGGATACGCCGCAGCAGTCTGTTGGCGATGCGTGGTGTCCCCCTGGCTCGGCTGGCGATCTCCAAAGCGCCCTCATCACTTAACTCTATATTTAACAGCGCCGCTGCCCGTATAACTATCTGGTGCAGGTCTTCCACAGGATAATAATCCACCCGCAGAATAATCCCAAAGCGGTCCCTGAGAGGCATACTGATCAGCCCTGCCCGGGTTGTGGCTCCGATCAGTGTAAAAGGCGGCAGATCAATGCGCAGTGATCTGGCACCAGGCCCCTTTCCGATCATAATATCCAGATAATAGTCCTCCAATGCAGGATACAGGATCTCCTCCACCACCCGGGGCAGCCGGTGGATCTCATCAACAAAAAGAACCCCATTAGGTTCCAAATTGGTCAGTACAGCAGCCATATCACCAGCCCGTTCCAAAGCAGGGCCAGAGGTGGAGTACATCCGGACTCCCATCTCCCTGGCAATAATATTAGCTAAAGTGGTTTTTCCCAAGCCAGGCGGCCCGTAAAGCAAAACATGATCCAGGGCATCCTTTCTCTGACATGCAGCCTTGATAAAGACCTCCAAATTTTCTTTCAGCTGGCTCTGTCCGATAAATTCCCGCAGTGTACGCGGCCTCAGTGTGTTTTCAGCATCATCCACCTCGGGGATGGACTCCGCTGATACAAGTCTTTCATCCATTAGCTACCCTTCTTCCCCAATTCCCGGAGTGCCAGACGCAGAAGATCCTGTGTAGAAGACTCCCCCACACTCCGTGGCTCTATTTTTCGTAATACATCCATGGTTTCCTGGCGGCTGTAGCCCAGTGCAAGCAGAGCCTGAAACACTTCGGTATTCACCTGTTCACCAACCACCTTTTCCTCCTCTTTGAAAAAAGACTCAGGCAGTTTGCCTTTCAGTTCCAGCATCAACCGCTGAGCAGTCTTCTTTCCTACCCCTGGTACTTTGAGAAGTGCCTCCAATTCGCCCCGCTCTAAAACAACTGCTAAGTTTTCTCCGGGAAACTTACTGAGCATGGTCAGGGCAACCTTAGGGCCTATCCCCCGGGCATTGATCAGCACACGAAACATCGCCCGATCCTGGGGTGTAGAAAAACCATACAGCTGGAGAGCATCCTCCCGCACATGGAGGTGAGTGTACAATTCCAACTCCTCACCTTTATTCGGCAGTTTCTGCAGCACACCTGTGGGAACAGCTACCTCAAAGCCAACCCCCTGCACTTCCAGCAAAACTTTATCTTCATCCACACCCAGAAGATGGCCTCTTAGATAGGAAATCACTGTTTTTCACCCCATTTGGTACCCTTATGGCAAAACCTTGTTGTTGTACGGGATATATAATAATGACAGAGCGCAGCCCCTAAAGCATCAGCGGCATGATCAGGCCGCGGGATCTCCTGCAGCCCTAATATCATCTTAATAACCTTCTGCATTTGGCTTTTATCAGCTCTTCCATATCCTGATACTGTCTGTTTAATCTGTAAAGGTGTATATGCAAAAACATCAACTCCATGGTGCACTGCCGCTAGAATGACCGCCCCTCTGGTATGCCCTACGGTCAAAGCTGTACGGGCGTTTTTACTGAAATAAATCTCTTCTATGGCAAGAGCATCTGGACGCAGTTCAGCACAGATACCAGCAATTCCTTGATAAATGGCATTAAGGCGAGAAGGCAGTTCCTGTTCCCTTTCCACCTTAATCACACCGAAATCGATTAAACTTGCTCTTCTTTCATCGATCTTAATAGCCCCATACCCGGTGGAAATCACACCAGGGTCTATTCCAAGGATAATCATTTAGAAAACCTCCCGATTTTCAGGATTCGCCCTCCCGTACGTCTGTTCCCTCTTCCTTAATTCCATTCTCAGTCCGCATACTGCCCCGTGCCATTGAAGCAGCAATACCAAAAGCACACAGTACAGCGAAAATAATAAAAGAAAAATGCATACTCTTCAAAAATGAAGGAAAATTACTAGGAGTGACCTGCATCCCTCCCAGATAGAGGGTAAAGATCAGTGTAACAACCCCCATACTCAACATCTGTCCCAGCAGCCGCATAGTGCCGAGAATTCCTGAAGCAACACCATAATATTTTTTATTTACCGAGCTCATCACCGCGTTGGTATTAGGGGAAGAAAACAGACCAAAACCAAAACCAAGCAGAAGCAAACAGAGGATCAAATAGGCTAAAGAAGTGGTTTCAGACAGAGAAATCAGCATCACCACACCCAGTGCAGAAAAACCCATTCCCACAGAGGCCACAATGCGTGGTTCAATGCGGTCCGACAGCCTTCCTGCCAGAGGAGAAAAAATAACCTGCATCAAAGGCTGAAAAACAAGAATCATCCCCGCATGGAGTGCTCCATAACCTTTAATATACTGCAGATAAAGGCTTAACAAAAAGCTCACCGCAAAGGTGGCACTATAATTAATGAGAGCTGCCAGGTTGGAAAAGGTAAAAGCCAGATTATGATGAAAAAGCCTCATCTCTAGAACCGGGCTTTTCAGCCGCAGCTCCCACCAGATAAAAAAGAGCAAACCAGCGGCACCAATACCCAACAGCAGAAAACCTGATACTTCGGGAACCCTCGAAAAACCATACATTAGGGCAAGCACCATACCACCATAGAGCAGCGATCCCACTAGATCAAACTTTTCCCCTGCTGCCTCCACCCACTCCCCGGTCAGTTTGGTAAGGACAAGGACAACCACCAGGACACCGAGCAAGGTGGTCACCATAAAGATGCTTCTCCACCCCAGCTGATGAGTTAAAAACCCTCCAAGTATAGGACCCATGGAAAGCCCCAGATAAACTGCAGCCACATTGATCCCCAGTGCTCTACCCCGCTCCTTTAAAGGGTAAACTGATATGAGAATAGCCACACCGGTCCCAAATACCATAGCACTACCCAATCCCTGCAGTGCCCTGGTCACCATCAGCAGTTGAGCATTGGTAGCAAAGAAAGCCAGCAGTGATGCTATTGTAAAAGTAATGGTTCCATATAAGAAAATTCTTTTTCTCCCGTAAATATCGGCAATTCTCCCGAAAGGAACCAGAAAAACAGCAGAAGACAGGATATAGATGGTCACAAACCAGCTCAAGTAAACCACATCTACCCCAAACTCATCCCCGATCCCAGGGAGAGCAATATTCATTGATGAACCAAGAAAAGGTGTAATAAAGGAACTGACCGCGGCTATCATTGCGGCTACTTTTTTGGTGACATGATTAGTGGTTACATTATCAGTAGTCATAAACGCACCTCCAAACGGACAATATCCTATGCTGAACTAATAACAACCTTATTATACCTGATTTATTTTGACAAGGGCGCTGCTTTAGAACTACATAGAAAAAGTTTAAGCAGGAGTTTGACACACTCCCACGACTAAAGTCATGGGATTCTGCTTCATTGAAGGACTGGTTCCGAACAAACCTACTGCCTTATGTTAAGCAGCAATCATCCATTACATAGCTGCAGTCAAAACATTGCTTGCTAGATGGATAGAACCAGGAAAGCTCAACTACTACTGTGCCTGTTTTAGAACACTGGTATTTAAGAATGTTTACAAACTGGCTATGGGCTTCTATTGGTTTGCAGAAAAAATCGATTCTCAGCAAACAGATCCATGGGGTAAGATATTTGATAAACTGAAAGGTTCAGGAAGGCAAAGACGTTACTTAAAATTCAAGAAACAACCTCCTGGCTTCGAAGGTTACAACAAAGCAGTGTACTATATTTCAAAATGTTAGAGTATATGTCACCTGACGTCTACCCTGAAGAGATAAGGATTGATATAGCTACCACAAATGTTACGGAATTAGAAGACACCATAACAAAACCACAACTGAGTGAAGATAATATGAAATTAATAAGGGAATTAACAGCACACTATCAAAAACTAAGAGAAGTACTAACCACCCAGGTGGTCATCAATCCGAATTCAAAGAACCTTTGGAGGAGTATAATAGAGCATTTCATACTAACAGAAAATATTAAACCCCCGAAAAGTATGGTGGCAAACGAAACGTCCCTTAGCTCTCCTTGCCACCCCTTACGGGGCTTGATTTCACTGGTGCCGAAGGTGGGAGTCGAACCCACACGGGTGTTGAGCCCGGCGGATTTTGAGTCCGCTGCGTCTGCCAATTCCGCCACTTCGGCAGTCATTTTATTAACGAAACATATTATACTGGATCAGCGCCTACTTTTCAAGCATATTCTTTTTGCCTGACATCTCATTGAATCCCCACCAATAGTTCCTCCACCCGCTGATCAACTCTGTCCTTAACTTTTTCTTCCGGTATGCCGACGATGACGGCGTTTAGTAGTAAACGCGGCCTGAAAAAAGCGTCAACCCTGCGTGATTGCATGTCTCTTGTTTGTTGGTCACTTACTTGCTGGCC
>CAZZEY010000056.1:0-1572 GCA_964653445.1 uncultured Syntrophaceticus sp.
AAACAGTGTTCCTTTTCCAGCCTGCTGAAAAAGCCCCTGGGTGTCGAGTGCACCGGTGAAGGCACCCTTTACTGTGCCAAAGAGGGTGCTTTCCAGCAGTGTCTCCGGTATTGCTGCACAGTTAATCCCGATAAAAGGCTCATCTGCCCGGGAGCTGGCATTATGGATCCCCTGTACCAGCACCTCTTTACCTGTGCCTGTTTCCCCATAAACCAATACCGGAAAGTCGCTCAAAGCTGCTTTTTGTGCTTGGTTTACCAGTCTGTCGATCTGCTCGCTGGTATAAATAAAATCCTCAAGTGTAAAGCGTGTCCCGTTCTTTAGAGGCTTGTCATCCACTTTGGATTGCATCTGCCTCTGCAGTGACATATTTTTATTGATTAGCTCCTTAATCCTGGTGAAGTCGCGACAGACAGAAAATGCACCCACAATCCCGCCGTTGTTTCTGACCGGGTAGGAGCTGGCTACCAAAGTGATCTCTTTACCCTCTGTGGTGAAAAAAGTTTTGGCCTTTTCTTTGCTGGGCCTGTCCTTTTTGATCACAACTGAGTGGTCACTGTTCTTCTGGGAAACCTGGTAGACCTCATGCAGATAACGCCCTACCACCTCATCTTTTTTCAGCCCCTCGATCTTTTCCTGGGCCTCATTAAAATAGAGGATTCTTCCGCTGGTATCGGTCACAATAACCCCCTCAACAATAGCATCCAACACAGCTTCCAGGAGTGCCAGACGCTCCTTCATCTCCTGGATATCAATTGTTTCACGTGCTAATTCTCCCTGCATCCCTTCACCTCCTGATAGGAGATCAAGATACGCATTAATTCGACCTGTTTAGACAATATCCCTTCTGTGACTTGTCTAAAAATCAGTTAGCAGCTCTATGATAACCTGTTCTCAATCATTTCCTTTAGCTCCTCCTGCAGCTGCAGAGCTTCTTTCAGCACAGCTTCCTTTTCCTGAATCATTTTTTCCTTGAATTTTTCGTCCCTGATACTTGACAGATTAATATCCACATTATAGAGAGCGCCTCTGATCCCAGACATAGCCAACAGAGATGCCACTCCCGCGTCACTCAAGGCATTGGGATTACCGTAAACAACTGCCCAGGTACAGAGCCTCATTACATCAAGACACTCTCGGGCAACCTTCATCGGGTGAAGGGCTGCACCCTGCAGTGCCTGCTGGATAGCTCGGGAGCGTGCTTCCCTTTCCTGCTCTGTTTGTTTCGGTAGGCCATAGGCCTCCATAACCTGTTGGAAGGCTTCTGTATCTTGATCCACATCCTTCTGTAAATCGGCCATCAATTTTTCTGCTTTTTTTAATACAGCTGTGGTTTCTTCCACACCCTCAGGGAGTGTCTGTTTTTCGCTCAAACGGGCCACCATGGAAACCAGGGCAGCAGCCAGACTCCCGGCAAGGGCAGATACACTCCCCCCACCAGGTGCTGGTGAATTAGATGCCAACTCTTTTAAGAAATCCTTTACATCCATATCTATTAGCATTACTGATACCCCCCTTGACAGTGAATTGGCATTAACAGCTTTATTGTAACTGCCACCGTTAGCTAACAAC
>CAZZEY010000056.1:1672-8313 GCA_964653445.1 uncultured Syntrophaceticus sp.
TGACAGTGAATTGGCATTAACAGCTTTATTGTAACTGCCACCGTTAGCTAACAACCAACTACCAATGGCAACGACTGACTTCCAACAACCAACCACTAACTCAGCCTTTTTTCCAAAACCTGTTCCACCTGAAAGCCCTCCAGCCTCAGGTAGAAGGCTGCTGCATCAAGCAAAGCCTCCATTGGTACCAAACCCACGATCTCACTGCCGGTAATATTGACACCATAACGCTCTGCCTCGATTTTCACTGTTTCAAAAACCCTGGCCAGGGAAACATCCTTGAAGTTGCAGACATTGATGGTCACCTGGGCCTTACCGGTCTCCTCTATAAGAACCCCCAGTGCCTTGATGCTGGGATAACCGCCACTGCTCCCCCTGATGGTGCGGGCAATGGCTTTGGCGATCTCCACCTTTTTTGTATCGAGATTGATATTGTAAGCCACCAAGGGAGGGCGTGCACCAACAGCTACAGCACCAGCCCTGGAGTGCATCTGGGCTGGGCCAAAATCCGGCTGACGCTCTGGTGTCTTGATAGCCTCTTTCAAACCCTCATATTCTCCCCGGCGCACATGTGCCAGGTTTTTTCGGTCAGGCCGGGTGGCTGCCTCTTCATAGAGATAAACCGGAATCCCCAGCTTTTCTCCGATATCTCTCCCCAACTCCTGAGCAAGTTCAACACACTCATCCATACTCACACCACTGATAGGGATCAGGGGTATGACATCTGTTGCTCCGATACGGGGGTGTTCCCCCTGGTGTTTTTCCATGTCGATCAGCTGCGCGGCCTGGTCAGCTGCCCGGAAAGCCGCTTCCTTCACAGCTTCAGGATCCCCGACAAAGGTCAGAACTGTGCGGTTGTGGCTGGCATCTGATGAAAAGTCTAGAACCTTGACACCATCCACACCCCTGACCGCATCGATGATTTTCTCCACAACATCCAGCCGGCGCCCTTCACTGAAATTGGGCACACACTCAATAATCTTCATTTACTACCCTCCTATAACCAAACGCCCTGATTTAATAACCCTTTCCACAAGGTTAGTGCCAAAGCGGTACATAAGATATCTGTAGTCCTTTGCATCAAATATAACCATATCAGCTTTTTTCCCTACTTCGATACTCCCTACACTGGCGGCCCGACCGATGGCATGGGCGGCATTGATGGTCACAGCTGAAATTACCTCAGCTGGGGTCATCTTCAACTGGCGGCAGGCGATACCCATCACAATCTGCAGAGAGTTAACCGGACTGCTCCCTGGGTTGAAATCACTGGAAAGAGCTACAGCCACACCCTGTTCGATCATCCTGCGGGCAGGAGCATACCCCTCACCCATCACACAGAAAGTGGTGGCAGGCAAGAGTACAGCGACAGTAGGGGCTGCAGCCAGCATCTTAATCCCCTGATCTGATACCACCATCAGGTGATCAGCTGAGGTGGCTTCCAGTTCTGCAGCCAGTTCAGCCCCACCCAGGGGTATCATCTCATCAGCATGGATCTTCAGCTTAAATCCCATTTCTTTTGCCTTTACGAGAATCCTGCGGCTCTGTTCCACTGAGAAAACACCCTGTTCACAAAAGACATCACAGAATTCAGCCAGCCCTTTTTCCCTGATAACAGGGAGCATCTCCTCGATAACTAGATCCACAAAACCATCAGGGTTGTCTTTGTATTCATCTGGAATAGCATGGGCACCAAGAAAAGTGGGGACCAGGTCCATTGGATGACTGTCCTGCAGCTCTTGAACAGCCTCCAGCATCTTCACCTCATCCTCCACTGTGAGACCATAGCCGCTCTTGGCTTCTGCTGTTGTGGTGCCCTGTGCCAGCATCTGGTAGAGGTATTTTTTCCCTACCCGGACCAGCTCTTCCCTGCTGGCAGCTCTGGTGGAGCGCACTGTATCAAGGATACCGCCTCCTGCGGCCAAAATCTCCAGATAGGGAACTCCTTTGATCTTCATCTCCAGCTCATGTTCTCGGGAACCGGCAAAAATAACATGGGTATGGGGGTCAACCAGGCCCGGCAAGACCACTTTGCCGCATGCGTCGATACATACAGCTCCTTTGATAAGCTCAACACTCTGCTGCAGTTCGGCAGTGGTTCCCACAGCCACAATTACTCCATCTCTGGCTGCTACCGCTCCATCGGTTATCACACCGATCTCTTTCAGTTCCTCCCCCCGCTTGGGATGATCTGAATTCCCCGCGACGGTCACCATCTGTCCCGCATCTAACAGTAAGAAATCAGCCTTAACTTTTTCCACATTTACACCCCCCAATAAGATTCAGACTAACTCACTTCTATTTCAATACAGAAAGCAAGTTCTGCTTTCTTTAATACAGCTGTCCGATTTCCCGTTCAACTTCTCTGACCACTAACCTTGAAAGCAGCAGATCATGCACCTTATTGAGATTTTTATAAAGGATCTGGTCAGAATCCTGGAAAGG
Source organism: uncultured Syntrophaceticus sp. (assembly GCA_964653445.1). GTDB lineage: Bacteria > Bacillota > DSM-12270 > Thermacetogeniales > Thermacetogeniaceae > DTU068. Next base: position 4,118 of record CAZZEY010000056.1, read on the forward strand.
CACCCTTTCTATTACCAACTGATTGGCAATTGATGCCCCCTGGCCCGCCTGATGGGAAATAAACCCCATGGCACGGCTGGCGGCCAGCATTTCCGCAGCGATAACATATGATGCATTCTCCACAACTGTACGCGCCTTTAAAGCTGCAATTGATCCCATGCTGACATGATCCTCCTGGTTGCCTGATGTAGGGATCGAATCCACACTGGCAGGATGGGAAAGAACCTTGTTCTCTGATACCAAAGCTGCTGCAGCATACTGGAGCAGCATCAAACCGGAGTTGAGCCCGCCCTTTTTGGTAAGGAAGGGAGGCAGTTCCCCATTAAGCGCAGGGTTGACCAGCCTTTCAATGCGCCGCTCAGAGATGTTGGCCAGCTCTGAAACAGCTGTAGCCAAGAAGTCCAGGGCCAATGCCAGAGGCTGCCCATGGAAATTGCCGCCACTGACCACATCCCCTTCATCAGGGAAGATAAGGGGATTATCTGTAGCAGAATTGATCTCCACCTCCAGGATACCCTTCACATAATTAATCGCATCAAAGGATGCCCCATGTACCTGGGGGATACACCTTAATGTATAAGCGTCCTGGACCCTTTTCGGCTTCTCCCTTTCCAGCAGTTCACTCCCCTGTAACAGCTTCAGCATCGCCTGAGCGCATAATTTCTGCCCGCAGTGGGGGCGTACAGCATGCACCCGTGGGTCAAAGGCTGATGGAATTCCTTCCAGTGCTTCAAAGGTCATAGCAGCAGCGATCTGTGCAGATTTCAAAAGATCCAGAGCGTCACAGACAGCGAGACAGCCCAGAGCACTCATGTACTGGGTCCCGTTGATCAAAGCCAGCCCCTCTTTCGCAGTGAGGGTAGTAGGGTGCAACCCTGCCTGCAGCAGAGCATCCTGTGAAGGCATGATATTGTCATGATACTCCACTTCCCCCATTCCGATCATGGCCAGAGCGATGTGGGATAGTGGGATCAAATCACCACTGGCACCCACTGACCCCTTACAGGGAACCACCGGGTGGATCCCATTGTTCAGCATGTTAAGCAGCAGTTCTACGAGCTCCAACCTTACCCCTGAATATCCTTTTGCCAGAGAGTTTGCCCTGAGCAGCATCATCCCCCGCACCACTTCCTGTGGCAGGGACTCCCCCACCCCACAGGAATGGCTCATAATAATGTTTTTCTGCAGAGTATTGCAATCCTCTGTGGAGATGGTAACATCACTGAATTTGCCAAAACCGGTGGTGACACCATAGGCAACATCACCCCGGGAAATGATTTTTTCCACAACCCTTCTGGATTTTAGCAGTTTTTCTTTTCCTGAGACATGCAGCTTTACCCTGGCCATATCCCTGGCAACAGCCAAAAACTGCTCCAGTGTCAGACTCTCGCCATCTATTGATACACAGTGTACAGCAGCATCTGTTTCGATCATCTTGAGTCCCTCCTGACAAAGTTATTCAGTAAACGAAAAGCAGAAAACAAACAAGGAGTAGAGCGCATATCATATGCACTTTCTACTCCCTCATATCTCTTAGCTCTGAGCAGCTGGTTGGTGATTAGTAGTGACTGGTGCGGAAACAAAGAAAACAAAAAGGAAGCATGCGCATCACATCATGCGCTTACTCCCTTATATCTCATAGCTCTGAGTAGTCAACTATTTTTATTATAACCACCAGCACTCCGGGTGTCAAGCACCCCCTACTAATGTCTTTACTATCGGATTTGCAGGGTGAGGTCAGCGTGCCATCAGCACTGTGCTTAAGAATGTTTTGGTTCTTTCTTGCTGAGGATCCAGCAGAACATCCTCTGCCTTGCCCTGCTCGACAATGAGCCCATCATCCATAAAGATCACGCGATCAGCAACCTCTTTGGCAAAACCGATTTCATGTGTGACAACAAGCATGGTCATGTGCTCTTTAACCAGGTTTTTCATGACATGCAAAACCTCTCCTGTTAGTTCAGGGTCAAGAGCAGAGGTCGGTTCATCAAAGCACATGATCTCCGGGTCCATGGCCAGTGCCCTGGCTATGGCTACTCGCTGCTGCTGACCGCCGGATAGTTCAAAAGGGTAATTGTGTGTCTTATCTGACAGCCCAACTTTATCCAGCAGCGCGCTAGCGATTTCTTTCGCCTCCACTGCATCCATCTTTCGCACAAGCATTGGTGCCAGCATCAGGTTCTCCAGCACCGATTTATGGGGGAAGAGGTTAAAGTTTTGAAAAACCATTCCCATCTTCCTGCGGATCCGGGCGATATCTTTTTCACTGCTGTATAGTGCATTTCCGTTCGGGCCATTTCGGGCCATAAACTCCCCTTCGATTTCAATAACACCGCTGTCTATGGTCTCCAGGTAGTTCAGGCACCTAAGGAAAGTGCTTTTACCTGATCCAGATGGGCCTATAATGGCGATTACCTCTCCCTTTGCTACCTGCAGTGTAACACCCTTTAACACCCTGGTCCGCTTAAAACTCTTGTAAATATCCAGTGCCTGCAGTATATACATCTTTGTCACTCCCGCTAGCGATAATAGTCGTATCTTGCCTCCAGCCATTTAAAAAACTGCTGAAGAGCACCGATCATCAGCAGATAAAAGACCGCCGCTGTGATAAAGGGAATAAAGTTGAAGTCTCTTACCGATGCTGTTTTTGCCACTCTCAGCAGTTCACTCATCCCAATGGCATAGACCAGTGCAGTATCCTTGATCAGGTTGATGACCTCATTACTGATCGGCGGTAAGACCCGTTTGATCATCTGCGGGAGAATGATCCTCACCATGGTCTGGAAGCGTGTCAATCCCAGAACATCTGCTGCCTCGGACTGCCCCCTGTCGATAGATTGAATACCTGCCCGGTATATTTCCGCTAGGTAAGCAGAATAATTGAGTACAAAAGAGAGTACAGCTGCTGTGAAGCGGTCGATCTTAATCCCGATAATACCGAGTCCGTAATAGATAAACAAGAGCTGTAATAGCAGCGGAGTTCCGCGAAAAACCCAGATATAAAACTGCATCAGGAGATTCAAGAAGCGAAGCTTGGAAAGACGGGCAATAGCCATCACCACACCGAGCGGTACTGCCATGACCAGAGTGAAACCGAAAAGCTTAAGTGTTACGACAGTTCCCCCGAGCATAGTTGGAAGCAAAGACAGAACATATTCCAAAGTAATCCCCCTTGCCCTCGAAAATAAACGGCGACAATTCACAATCACGGACTAACATCGTTTGCTGCCAGCCCGTGTGGATCCGTCTGTTGGTAGCCTTGCGCCAGTATACCGCCCGTGCAAACCAATGCTGAGTGGGTGCCAATCTTGGTTATTCTGTGCACACTTAGATAACCAGGTCCTCTCCGAACCATTTATTAGATATCTCAGCTGATGTTCCATCTGCCTTTATGTCGTCTAGTGCTTTCTGCAGCTCGTTCAAAAAACTTTTATCACCTTTTCTCAAGCCTACTCCATACTCTTCTTCACCGAAGTCTTCTTCAAGCACCCGGTAATCGTCTGGTTTCTTCGTGATATAGTACCGACCCACAACTTCATCTACCACCACGGCATCCAGTCTTCCCGTATTCAGATCCAGGAGGGCTTCATCATTGCTGCCGTATTCGAAGATTTCCCCGATGGAATCTAATGTCTCTGGATCTCTTTCCATTGCTATTTTGGCGCTGCTGCCTGCCTGTCGTCCGACATTCTTGCCGGCCAGGTCCTTCTTACTGTTGATTGTGGAGTCCTTTTGTACCACAATGATCTGCTTGTTTTCCAGATAGGGTTCGGTGAAGGCAATCTGCTTTTGCCTTTCTTCAGTGATGGTGAGACCATTCCAAATCACATCGATATTTCCGCCGTCCAATTCTTCAATAACTGTATCCCAGACCACCGGCTGAAATTTAACCTCGACACCCATTCTCTTTGCAGCTTCTTTGGCCAGATCGATGTCAAAGCCGACAATTTCATTGGTGCCTTCTTCCCGGAAGCCCATCGGCGGGAAAGCATCATCAAGTCCAACCACAAAATAGCCTTTCTCTTTGATATCCTCCCATGAAGTATCCATTTCCCCTTGTGCAGCTTCATCTGAACTGCATCCGCTGACAGCGAAGATCACTGCCAGTGAAAAACACAACAAAAGAATAATAGACAGTCTTTTTTTCAACACTACAGCTCCTTTCAATATAATTTGTAAAATATATTTATAGGTTT
>CAZZEY010000057.1:0-8157 GCA_964653445.1 uncultured Syntrophaceticus sp.
GAGGCACATATAGATGATTCACCCCACCATCTGGTACTTCTTGCTGAAAATGAGCAGGGTTATAAAAATTTGCTTCATATTGTGACAAATGCTTATGTAGATGGGTTCTATTATAAGCCCAGGGCTGATAAGGAGCTGCTGGCGCAGCATAGTAAAGGTCTGATCGCTTTAAGCGCCTGTCTGGCAGGAGAAATCCCAAGGTTGATTCTTAGTGGAGATTATGAAAAAGCTCGGGAAACTGCCCTCGAATATAAAGAGATATTTGGTAAAGAAAGTTATTTCTTGGAGATGATGGATCACCATATGCCTGAGCAGAAGGTGGTTAATGAGGCACTGCGCAAACTCTCCTCTGAGACCGGGATCCCTCTGGTTGTTACCAATGATTCCCATTATACCAATCGAGAAGATGCAAAGATCCATGACATTCTGCTCTGCATCCAGACCGGGAAGACCCTGCAGGATGAAAACCGATTGCGTTTTGATGGGCAGGAATATTATCTAAAGTCTCCTGCGGAAATGGCTTCCCTTTTCCCAAATGACCTCGATGCTTTGAGAAGGACCAGGGAAATTGCTGAGCGCTGCCAGGTAGATTTTGACTTCAGTCAAATGCATATGCCCCAGTTTGAGGTCCCCGCTAGTTATAATCTTGATTCTTATCTGCATAAACTCTGTGAAGAAGGGCTTGCCCAACGCTTTACCGGTAATATCCCCAATGAAGCCAGAGAACGTTTAGATTATGAACTTCGTGTGATTCAGCAGATGGGTTTTTCCGGTTACTTTTTAATTGTTCAAGATTTCGTTAACTGGGCACGCAGTAAGGATATTTTGGTAGGACCCGGCCGCGGCTCTGCGGCAGGTTCTCTGGTGGCTTATGTGCTGGGGATAACTAATATCAATCCACTGGAATACAGTTTGCTTTTTGAGCGTTTTCTTAATCCTGAGCGCGTTACCATGCCTGATATAGATATTGATTTTTGTTATGAGCGACGGGAGGAAGTAATCGATTATGTGGTTTCCAAGTATGGTGAGGACCATGTAGCCCAGATCATCACCTTTGGTACGATGATGGCCCGCCTGGCTATCCGTGATGTAGGAAGGGTTTTGAATCTGCCCCTGGCAGAGGTGGATAGGATCGCCAAATTAGTTCCTGAAGAATTGGGTGTCACCCTTGATAAAGCCATGCAGACACCGGAGCTTAAACAGTATTATGACAGTGACCCAGAGATCAAGCAGCTCTTAGATCTTGCCCGTGGTATTGAAGGAATGCCGCGGCATGCATCAACCCATGCTGCAGGTATTGTGATCTCCGGGGAACCTCTGGTAAATTATCTGCCTCTCCAGAAGAATGGTGATGCAGTAATTACTCAGTTCCCTAAGGAAACTGTGGAGGAGATCGGCCTTTTAAAGATGGACTTTTTGGGGCTGCGCACACTTACTGTGATCGGGGATGCCTTAGATAATATCGAATTCGGGAGGAAGGTAGAGCTTGACCCTGACCAATTCCCTTTAGATGATCAAAAAACATACGAACTTTTGGGGTCCGGGGAAGCTGTCGGTGTATTCCAATTGGAGAGCACAGGTATGCGCCACCTGTTAAAAAGTATGAAGCCAAGACGAATTGAGGACCTGATCGCTCTGAATGCTCTTTATCGACCGGGTCCGCTGGGGAGTGGAATGGTGGATGACTTTATCAGCAGGAAAAATGGGCAGACTAAAGTGGAGTATCCTCATCCATCCTTAGAGCCAATACTTAAAGAAACCTATGGGGTAATTCTCTACCAGGAGCAGGTGATGCAGATCTCCTGTGAGTTGGCTGGGTTTTCCATGGCTGAGGCAGATTCTATGCGCAGAGCAATGGGTAAAAAGAAGCCTGAAGTGCTTGCTGCTATGAGGAAGAACTTTGTGGAAGGTGCTCAAAAAAATAATGTAGACCCGCGTATAGCTGAGGAAATTTTCGAGCTGATGGAGCACTTTGCTGGCTATGGATTTAATAAAAGTCATTCTGCTGCTTATGCACTGGTCGCTTATCAAACAGCCTATTTGAAGGCACACTATCCAGTAGAGTTTATGGCTGCTATGCTGACCAGCTTCAGGAATAACTCAGATAAGGTTTCTTATTATATCCAGGAATGCCACAGGTTAAAGATAGATATTTTGCCTCCTGATGTGAATGAATCCCTGGTAAATTTCACGGTTGCAGACGGTAGGATCAGGTTTGGGCTGGCAGCTGTCAAGAATGTGGGTGAGGGGGCTGTTCAGACAATTATTGAAGCCCGCAGACAGGGTGGGGTGTTTCTTTCCCTTGATGATTTTTGTCAGCGGGTAGATCTGCGTCATGTTAATAAACGGGTGATAGAAAGCCTGATCCTTTGTGGGGCATTTGATTCACTGGGGGTATACAGGTCACAATTGATGGCGATCATAGATGAATGTATAGAAAATGCTCAGGCAGCTAAAAGGGACAGGGACCATCAGCTAACAGGTCAAATATCTTTACTCGATATGATGGATGAACCTGTCAAGGAGACCAGTCAGCGCAATTTACCTCAGGTACCTGAATACCCCAAACGGGAACTATTAGCACGAGAAAAAGAGATGTTGGGGTTTTATGTGAGTGGACACCCCTTGGAGGGGTATGAACATGTTTTGTCCCGCAAAACAAGTACCGGTATTGGAGAACTTGCACGCTACCGAGATGGTGAACATATCAAAATAGGTGGTATGATTACTTCATTAAAACACAGTACTACCAAAAAGGGTAAAAGTGTAATCTATTTTACTGTAGAAGATAAAAGGGGAAGTGTAGATGTGATTTTTTTCCCCAAGAACGGCATTGATGAAGTTTCATGTCTGCGGGAGGATTCCCTTGTAGTTGTAGAGGGGCGTTTAAACATACAGGATGAATCATACCGTATTTTTGGAGAAGGTGTAAAGCCCTTGGAAACAGTACCTGTAAACCCTGATCACTATCTATATATAAGGATCAATTCCTATGCGGTTACAGTAGAGGTTTTGGAAAAACTGCGTGTGCTCCTTGCTCAGTACCAGGGGATAAATCCGGTTTTATTGTATTTTGTTGATGACCAAACACTGGTTCAAGCCGGACCAACCTTTGGAGTCGAAATGGATCAGAGATTAATCTATATGATTGAGGAGTTGTGTGGACCAGGCTCATGCTACTACCTGAGCAAAGAATCAACTTATTTGGCTGATATGATTAAGACTGCTTGATTTCCTGTTTTTCAGAAAGGGGGGTTGCTGATGGAAGATTCCAGTAATGTAGTACAGGCGGAGTATATTGTGATCAAAGCTATGGAAAATGGTGTGACAATTATTGGGCTCACACGAGGCAGAGATACCAGATTTCATCATACAGAAAAACTGGACAAGGGTGAAATAATGATCGCACAGTTTACCGAAAACACATCAGCCATCAAGGTGCGCGGTAAAGCAGTGCTCTATACCAGACATGGTGTTGTTGAAACAAAAGCCGAATAATAGAAAAAGAAGGAATATTTCGGCAGCAGGTCGAACTTATTGACTATCTGCGAGGATTTTGGAGGGGGGACCAAAATTCATGTGGACGGTAATATATATTGCTCCAAATCGAAAACGGGCAGAATCGCTGATGAATATGCTGTTGATTGAGGGCTTGTTGGCCAAGCTTCGCCCGAGTGGTATTAGTCAAAATGGAAGTGGGGGGTCCGTGGAAATCCTGGTGCCTGAGTCGGAAGCTGAAGAAGCACATGAAATATTAGCGAGCAGTGTTATCTTTCAAAAAAACAATTTATGTGTTTACTCTTAGGATGATGTGCAGCCAACCGGCTGCGTTTTTTTTGCTAAGCAAGTTACAAATTTCATTATTGGGGATCAAATCTTGTATTTGCTATCATTCTTCAATACTAGCATAGGGGAAGGGAACAAGGGAAAAATAGTTATATGATTGCTAAAGGTGTTGATTGTAATGTATGAAGTGAATCATATCGGTGTGCTTACAAGTGGTGGTGATGCACCCGGAATGAATGCAGCCATCAGAGCAGTGGTTCGAATGAGTATCTTTCATGGTTTACAGGTAACTGGGATCAAAAGAGGATATATGGGACTATTGAATAAGGAATTTATCAAGTTTTCGTTAGGGTCAGTGGCTGATATCATTCACCGTGGAGGTACTGTGCTGCGTACAGCCAGGTGTGAGGAATTTAAAACCGAGGATGGCCAGCGAGATGCTCTGAGGAACTTACAGGATGAAGGAATTGATGCCCTGGTAGTGATCGGTGGGGAGGGATCAATGTATGGGGCTCTTGCGCTGGCTAAACATGGGATGCCAGTAGTGGGGATCCCTGCAACTATTGACAATGATCTGGATGGTACCGAACTGTCTATTGGGTTTGATACCGCAGTAAATAATGTGGTTGATGCTATCAACAAGATTCGGGATACCGCTACCTCTCATGAGCGGGTTTTTATTATCGAAGTGATGGGGCGTAAAACAGGGCATATTGCTCTTTATGCGGGGCTTGCCGGCGGGGCTGAATCGATTTTGCTGCCTGAGATACCTGCCAATATGGATGAGGTGATCTTTAAACTAGAGCGAGGGATGAATCGCGGTAAACTACACAGTATTATCCTTGTTGCTGAGGGTGCCTCAAGCGGTATGAAGGTTGGGGATGAGATCAGGAAACGGACTGGTCTGGAAACCCGCATTACTATTTTGGGCCATTTTCAGCGGGGAGGCACCCCTACAGCTGTGGACCGGATGCTTGCCAGCCGTATGGGGGCAAAAGCTGTTGAGCTTTTAATCAAGGGAAAAACAAAAAAGATGGTTGGGATTGCTGCAGGGGAACTGCTTGCTCTAGATTTGGAGGATGTGTTAAGTCGGAAAAGAGAATTGGACCGCAGTGTCTGGGAACTTGCTGCTGTCCTTGCCATTTAGAATGGAGGGGTTGACGGTGAGAAAGACAAAGATTGTGTGTACCATTGGGCCCGCCAGCGATTCGCTGGAGATGATGAAAAAGATGATAGAAGCAGGTATGGATGTAGCCCGCCTTAATTTTTCTCATGGTACCCATGAAGAGCATGAAGCACGCATCAAAAGACTGCGCCAGGCAATCGAAGAAACCGGTAAAAATGTGGCATTGATGCTGGATACCAAAGGACCGGAGATCCGTACAGGTTATGTCAAGGGTGATAGAGTTATTTTACGGGAGGAGGCACAGGTAGTAATCACAACACTGGACGTAATAGGTGATGAAAACCGGTTTTCCATCACTAATAGCACACTGCCGCGCGCTGTGGCACCGGGTGATACTATTATGATCGCTGATGGGATGCTGCACTTGGAAGTTATCTCTACAGAAGATACGGAAATCCACTGTAAGGTGATTACAGGAGGAGAACTGGGCAACCAGAAAAATGTCAATGTTCCAGGGGTTACGCTGGACCTGCCTTCACTAACTGAGAAAGATGTCAAAGATATAAATTTTGGTATCGAACAGGGTGTGGATTTCATAGCGGCATCATTTATCAGACGCTCCAGTGATGTTCTGGCTATCAGGCGCCTGTTGGAATCCCGGGATGCAGATATTCACATTATCTCCAAGATTGAAAATGAAGAAGGAGTCAATAATATAGATGATATCATCAAAGTTTCTAATGGTATAATGGTGGCCCGAGGTGATATGGGGGTTGTTATACCTGCACAGGATGTTCCTTTAATTCAAAAGACAATTATAAGGAAGTGCAATCGCGCAGGGAAACCGGTGATTACTGCTACTCAAATGCTGGATTCTATGATCCGCAATCCACGACCCACCAGGGCTGAGGCCAGTGATGTTGCTAATGCCATCTTTGATGGGACAGATGCTGTAATGCTTTCCGGTGAGACCGCTGCAGGTAAATATCCTATAGATACGGTCAGTATGATGTCCATGATTGCTGAACGAACAGAAAAATCACTTGATTATGAGAATCTGTTAGTACAAAGAACAGCGGAAAGGCCGAATACCACCACTGATGCCATCAGTCATGCCTCCTGTACCATTGCTCAGGACTTGGGAGCAGCGGTCGTTATTACTTCGACCAAATCAGGTTTTACTGCCAGATCTGTTTCTAAATACAGACCCCGGGCACCGATCATTGCGGTCTGTCCTGATGAAAGGGTGCGTCGGAAATTGTGTTTGGTGTGGGGAGTACAGCCACTGCCCACTGAGGAGATAAACAACACTGATGAGATGATAAAACAGGCAGTTGATACCAGTTTGAGCAAGGGATTAATTAAGTGCGGGGATCTAATAGTAATTACTGCCGGAGTTCCAGTAGGTGTTCCCGGCACAACCAACTTGATCAAAGTACACATTGTCGGTGAAGTGCTGGCACGAGGGAAAGGTATTGGCAACCGCGCAGTGATCGGAAAGGTACGCATCTGCATCACACCTGATGATGCTGTTGAAAAAGTGCAGGTCGGTGATATTTTGGTTGCTGTCAGCACAGATCGGGATTTTGTCCCTGCACTGCAGAGGGCGGGGGCGGTTATTACAGAGGAAGGCGGCCTTACCTCCCATGCTGCTATTGTTGCTTTAAACCTAGGCATCCCTGCAATAGTTGGGGCTAATGGAGCAACCAAAATATTAAAAGATGGCGGGACTGTTACTGTAGATAGTATGAGAGGATTAATTTACCGGGGTGCTACCACTGTGATATAAGTGTGTTTATATATTATTTTTGATCAGTTATAATAAAGAGAGTTATATTACTTTGTCAGAACTGCTGCCGGAATCCAACAGGAATATCTTTCTAATAAGAAGGGTTTTGGCTGTAAAAAAAGAAACTTAATATATTGTGTTAAATTGGTATAGAAGTGAGGGAGGCTGCAATGCTTAGAGTAGAAGATCTACATGTGGCTGTGGGGGGCAGATCTATTTTAAAAGGATTAAATCTCCACATTAAACCTGGGGAGACCCATATTCTTTTTGGTCCCAACGGATCTGGTAAAAGTACACTGCTGGGAGCGATTATGGGTTTTGAGAGGTATCAGGTAACAAGTGGTAAAATATATTTTAAAGGAGAGGATATTACATCTCTTTCTGTACCTGAAAGGGCGAATTTGGGCATAGGGCTTTCCTTTCAGCGCCCTCCTGTCATTAGGGGAGTGTCTTTGGGTGGCCTGCTTCAAGCAACCGCACAGGTACAAAACAGTATTAATGAAATGGCAGAGCCTTTAAACCTTCTCCCATTTTTAGAGCGGGATGTCAATCATGGTTTTTCCGGTGGAGAGGTTAAACGCTCAGAAATGCTGCAGCTTTTGGTACAGAGTCCGGATTTCGTTTTACTTGATGAGCCTGAATCAGGGGTAGATTTGGAGAATATTGCGATCATAGGAGATTCCATCAATCGTTTGCTGCAGAAAGATGGGTACCACAAACCGGTATGTTCTCGGCGGGTCGCCAAGGAAAGCCGACAGAAAGCAGGGCTCATCATTACCCATACAGGTTATATACTAGATTATGTCCCTGCAGATATAGGACATGTTCTCTATGATGGGAAGCTGTCCTGTACCGGTATGAACCCCCGGGAACTTTTGGGCTGTATCAATAAATTAGGATATGCTGACTGCACCCGATGTCTGGCATAAGGAGGGAATAAGATGCAGGAGGAACTGCGCCAAAAAGCACAGGAAGCGCTTAAAAAAAATGCTCCTCTCGGAGAGGAAATAGATATAGGCAGTTTTGAGGCAGGGGGAAAGGATCATCCTTATTTGGAAAATATCCAGGAACTCCCTGATGAAGAGAAAAAAGATATGCTTATTGCTGGGGTGGATACCACAGAGAAGGAAAGGGCAGGAACATTTATCCTGCAGGATAATTCTGTGATTCATGCCAGCGTGCTTCAGGAAGGGCTGGAGGTGATGGGTACTGCAGATGCCCTTGATAAATATGATTGGCTCCATGACCTCTACTGGAATCTGGTACAGGTGGATATGGATAAATACACCGCAACAGCCGGAGTAGAGGGTGATAACGGCTATTTTATCAGGGCACTGCCTGGAGTTAAAGCGGTTTACCCGCTTCAGGCCTGTATGTTCATCGGCAAAAATGGTCTACTGCAGAGCGCTCACAATATTATTATCGCAGAAGAAGGAGCAGAACTTCACCTGATTAC
>CAZZEY010000058.1:0-8134 GCA_964653445.1 uncultured Syntrophaceticus sp.
TATATTATAAATATCATCTGGCTGCATATTTTTAAAATGCATAAAGGCCGGAATGGTTGATAACCATGCGGCAGGCAATATGCAGGGCCTATATAATGCATGGAAAATCACATAATAATATTACTGGGTCTAAACATTGTTTTTTAGTTTTGAAAGGAGGAGACTTTTATGGCAGTAAAGGTAGGTATTAATGGTTTTGGAAGAATCGGTAGGTTAGTTATGCGGGCAGCCGCAGAGAAACAGGATATTGATGTTGTTGCTGTCAATGATTTGACCGACGCGGAGACTAATGCTCATCTTTTTAAATACGATTCTGTTCATGGCACATATCAGGGAGAGGTCAAAGTTACAGAGCAGGAGATTGTGATCGATGATAAACCGGTGAAGGTTTTTGCCGAAAGGGATCCTCATAATATCCCATGGGGGGATCTAGGTGTAGAAATAGTAGTGGAGGCAACCGGTAAATTCAGAGATAAGGAAAAAGCATCAGCCCACCTTGATGCTGGAGCGAAAAAGGTTATTATCACAGCACCTGCAAAAAACGAAGACTTTACTGTAGTTATGGGGGTTAATGAGAATAATTATGACCCTGCCAACCACCATATTATTTCCAATGCTTCATGTACGACAAACTGCCTGGCACCTGTAGCAAAGGTTCTCAATGATAATTTTGGCATCAAGCGCGGCTTGATGACCACAACCCATGCTTATACAAATGACCAGCAGGTTTTGGATTTGGCGCATAAGGATCTGCGACGAGCCAGGGCTGCTGCTCAATCGATGATTCCGACAACAACCGGGGCAGCTAAAGCTGTTGCGCTGGTGCTTCCTGAATTAAAGGGGAAACTTACAGGGGTTGCAGTACGTGTACCAACTCCCAATGTTTCCCTGGTGGACCTGGTGGTTGAATTGGGGAAAGCAGCAACTGCAGAAGAGATCAACCAGGCCTTTAAAGATGCAGCAGCAGGTGTGCTGCAGGGCATTTTGGCTTATTCGGATATTCCTCTGGTTTCTAGAGACTATAATGGTGATCCTCACTCAGCCATTGTTGATGGCCCCTGCACTATGGTGATCGGGGATAATTTGGCCAAGGTTTTTGCCTGGTATGACAATGAGTGGGCCTACTCCCTGCGTGTACTTGATTGTGCTCTTTTCGTAGCGGAAAAGGGTCTTTAATAGAAAGGCGGGGACAGATAATTGGAACTGAAGACCATCAAAAAACTGGATATCAAAGAAAAAAAAGTGCTGGTGCGGGCTGACTTTAATGTTCCTTTAGATGACCAGGGGAAGGTAGCCGATGATACTAGAATTAAAGCCACCCTACCTACAATAAAATACCTTCTTGATAGTGGGGCAGCTGTTATTCTGATGAGCCATCTGGGTCGCCCCAAAGGGAAAGTTGTTGATAGACTTAGAATGGATGATGTCGCCAGGCGTTTGGGAGAGCTGCTGGGGAAAGGTGTAAAAAAAGTTGATGACTGTATTGGTTCTGAGGTGACTAAAGCTGCCCAGGACCTCAGACCAGGTGAGGTTCTTCTGTTAGAGAACCTGCGCTTTCACCCTGAGGAAGAGAAAAATGATCCTGAGTTTGCCAGAAGTTTAGCATCACTTGCAGAGGTGTATATTAACGATGCCTTTGGGACTGCTCACCGGGCACATGCTTCCACAGCAGGTGTGGCTACTTATCTGCCTGCAGCTGCTGGCCTTTTGATGGAAAAAGAGATTAAGGCATTGGGCAGCATCCTCAGTGAACCGGATCACCCCTTTGTGGCTGTGCTGGGCGGGGCCAAAGTAAGCGACAAAATCGGTGTGCTCAATAATCTTTTGGGACAGGTGGATGCCATACTTTTAGGTGGTGGAATGGCCAATACCTTTTTAAAAGCTGTGGGAGCAGAGATAGGAGATTCTCTTGTTGATGATGACCACCTGGAATATGCCGGCGATTTCCTCAATAAAGCAAAAGAGCGGGGTGTACGTGTAGAACTGCCTGTGGACATGATAGCAGTTTCCGATGATGGGGAAGTACAGGTTGTGGACTCCCATAAGGTTCCTGCTGGCTGGAAGGCAATGGATATTGGTCCACATACCGCAGAAATTTTTGCTGAATTGATTAAAAAGGCGAAAACAGCTTTTTGGAATGGCCCAATGGGGGTTTTTGAAAAGGATGAATTTGCCCAGGGAAGTGAAGCAGTGGCTAAGGCTTTAACTAACCCGGATCTGGTCTCTGTGGTAGGTGGTGGTGACTCCCTGGCAGTACTGGAAAAATACGGATTCAAGGATCAGGTTACCCACGCATCCACTGGTGGTGGAGCTTCTTTAGAGTTTCTTGAGGGTAAGGAACTACCTGGAGTTGCGGTTCTCAGTATTGATTAGCAGTTGTAAACCGATGCAAATCAGAACAATTGACCATGCCAGGGTGGCACCTGTAAAGGATTGAAAATCTGACAACCATGTTCTGGTAAGTCATTATGTTAAGGGAGGAGAACTCATAAAAGTGAAAACAGCAAGAATTCCTTTGATAGCAGGTAACTGGAAGATGAATAAAACACCTGCTGAGGCGGGAAATTTCGCTAATATGCTGCTGAAAAGAGTAAGAAAAGGAAACGGTGTTGAGGTACTCATCTGCCCGCCTTTTCCTGCACTTGCTGCAGTTGCTGCTAAGCTTGCTGGAAGTCATATCGCCTGGGGCGCTCAAAACATGCACTGGGAAACAAAAGGGGCATATACAGGTGAAGTGTCAGGGCCGATGCTGCAGGGTATGGGCACCCGTTATGTTATTCTGGGACATTCAGAGCGCCGTAATTATTTTGGAGAAACCGATGAGATGATTGCTAAAAAGCTGGTGACTGCTGTCACCTGTGGGTTGTGGCCGATTTTGTGTCTGGGGGAGAACCTGGAAATTCGGGAGGCTGGGAAAGCAGTTGAATGCTGTTTGAAGCAGTTTAGGAATGGTTTATCAGGTATCAGGGAGAGACAACCCGAATCTCTTGTTGTTGCTTATGAACCTGTTTGGGCTATTGGAACCGGAAAAACAGCTACACCGGAGGATGCTGTGGAAGTTATCAAAGCCCTGCGGGAAGAGGCTGCTAAGATGTATGGTGAAGAATTTGCTTCAAATCTTCGTTTTCTTTATGGAGGCAGTGTAAAACCGGATTCCACTCCTTCTTTTATGAAGGAAGAGGAGATCGATGGGCTGCTTGTCGGTGGAGCAAGTTTAGATGTCGATAAATTTACAGCAATTATCCAGTCCACAGCAGAGATAAGGGGGAAAAATGCTTGAAAAGCCCACTGGCGCTGGTAATCCTTGACGGTTGGGGGCTCTCCTCTGATGAGCGAGGGAATGCCCTTCGGCTGGCAAGCATACCTAATTTCACACGACTTCAAAACAACAATCCTTATACAGTATTGGCGGCATCTGGAGAGAGGGTGGGACTACCTGAAGGACAGATGGGGAACTCGGAAGTGGGCCACCTCAATATCGGTGCTGGAAGAGTAGTGTACCAGGATATCACAAGGATCATCAGGGCGGTCAAAACCGGTGAGTTTTATCAAAATCCGGTATTTGTGGATGGGATGCAGAGGGTAAAGGATAATGGAACATCTCTGCACCTCTTTGGACTGCTTTCCGATGGTGGGGTACACAGCCATCTGACCCACCTTTATGCTTTATTGGAGATGGCCAAGCGCTATCAATTGAACAAGGTTTATATTCATGCTTTTCTTGATGGTCGTGATGTTCCTCCTACCAGCGGTTTGTCGTATATTGAAAGGTTGGAGCAGAAGTGCAGGGAGTTGGCTATCGGTGAAATTGCCACTGTAAGTGGAAGATTTTATGCCATGGATCGGGACAAGAGATGGGAACGTGTTGAGAAAGCTTTCCAGGCTTCAGTATATGGTGAAGGGGAAAAAGCTTCATCACCCACTGAAGCTGTCAGAGAATCCTATGCAGATAATGTAACAGATGAGTTTGTAGTGCCAAAGGTTATTTTAAATCAGCAGGGAAAGCCAAAAGGATTAGTACGTCCTGGTGATGTGGTTATTTTCTATAACTTCCGTGCCGACCGGGCGCGGGAGATTACCCGTGCCTTCGTAGATCGGGATTTTGATGGTTTTACCAGAAAAGAATATCCTGATGTATATTTTATCTGTATGACTCAATATGATGCTACGATTTCTGCACCTGTCGCTTTTCCACCCCAAACATTAAATAATACTTTAGGGGAGGTTCTGGCAGACAATGGTCGTAAACAGCTGCGTATAGCCGAGACTGAAAAGTATGCCCATGTGACCTTCTTTTTCAATGGTGGTGTGGAAGTTCCTAATCCCGGGGAAGAAAGAATTCTGATTCCATCACCAAAGGTCGCAACCTATGACCTGAAACCTGAGATGAGTGCCCCGGAAGTCACAGAACGGGTGATTTCTGAAATCAACAAGGACCTCTATGATGTGATCATCTTAAATTTCGCTAACCCAGATATGGTTGGTCATACAGGGGTACTTGATGCAGCAATTAAAGCGGTTCAGGTGGTGGATGGTTGTCTTAAGCGGGTAGTGGACGCTGTTTTAAAGAAGAATGGAACTGCTCTGGTAACTGCGGACCACGGGAATGCTGAGATGATGCTGGAAAACAGCAGTGAAGAACCCCATACTGCACATACCACAAATCCTGTACCTTTGATTTTAGTAGGTGAAAGATTTAAAGGAATGCGCCTGAGAGATGGTGGTTCACTTGAGGACATAGCTCCTACCATGCTGGATATTTTGGGGATACCGAAGCCCCTGAAGATGACCGGTAATTCATTAATTGCGGAATAATAATCATTAAATTATAGAAGGGAGGTATGCCTGGTTTTCTTTAGTCTTTTTCACGCGGAAACCAGGTGCCTATATGCCAGAAATAATTGATGTAATAGCACGGGAGATATTGGATTCCCGCGGCAATCCCACTGTAGAAGTTGATGTTTATCTGGAGGATGGTAGTTTCGGCACTGCTGCAGTGCCTTCTGGAGCATCTACCGGAGCTCATGAAGCTCTGGAACTGCGGGATGGGGATAATGACCGTTTCCTGGGAAAAGGAGTCCTAAAAGCTGTCGAAAATGTGATGGATATCATTCATCCTCATGTTGTGGGACTGGATGCCCTGGAGCAAATTGCTGTGGACCAGGCAATGATAGAGCTGGATGGTACACCACATAAGGAGAAACTGGGTGCAAACGCCATTTTGGGGGTTTCTCTGGCAGTGGCCAAAGCAGCTGCAGATAGTGTAGGCCTTCCACTTTACCGCTATCTGGGAGGTGTAGGGGCCAGGATGCTGCCTGCTCCGATGATGAACATACTGAACGGTGGAAAGCATGCAGATAATAATGTGGATATTCAGGAGTTTATGGTAATCCCCATGAGTGCAGAGAATGTTCGTGCCGCCATCAGAATGGGAGCAGAGATTTTCCACAACCTGCGCAAGGTACTTAATAGCAGGGGATATAATACCGCTGTTGGTGATGAAGGTGGTTTTGCCCCAAACTTGAAATCCAATGAAGAGGCTTTAGATGTTATTGTGGAAGCCATCAGAAAAGCCGGATATGAGCCTGGTAGGGATGTTTTCTTAGCTCTAGATGTTGCTGCTACAGAGCTTTATGAAGATGGTAAATACCACTTCAAGAGCACAGGTCAGACCCTGACCACAGAGGAAACCATCTCTTTTTACGAAAAACTGACCAGCAACTACCCGGTGATCTCCATTGAGGACGGGCTAGCAGAGGACGATTGGGAAGGCTGGGCAGATCTGACCAGTGCTCTGGGCGATGAAATTCAATTGGTGGGGGATGACATCTTTGTCACCAATAAGGAACGCCTTGCTCGAGGGATCCAGCAGGGTGTAGGCAATTCCATCCTGGTTAAGGTGAACCAGATCGGAACTCTGACCGAAACCCTGGAAACTGTGGAGATGGCCATGAAAGCAGGCTATACTACAGTGATCTCCCACAGATCCGGTGAAACCGAGGATACCACTATTGCTGATCTGGCTGTTGCACTTAATGCTGGACAGATCAAAACCGGGGCACCCTCCCGCACCGACCGTGTGGCAAAGTACAACCAGTTGATGCGCATCGAGGAGGACCTGGCAGAAGCGGCTGTTTATGGTCGTTGGTATCTATAGGTGCCTGGCACCGTTTTATACATAAAAAGGGATGCAGATTCGGCCAGACTGAGGACCGGGATGTTCTCCGACAGAGAGGACAGTCCCCTCGTCTGGCCTGATTTTTGGTTTATTCCGACCTCAGACCTCCGGTCTCCCACTTCTATAGATGGCGTCATAGGAGCTGACTAACGTCGTCCGCGACGAGTCTTAGGATGAGTTCAACCGAAGTAGGAGCAAGGGCAGGGATAAACAGACCAATCAGGATCAGCGGAATCTTCTTTCCTCGCGACCAACCACAGGGACCGTCCCTTTTTGCTGTAATTAAACCGGACCGATCAGTAGAACCGTCCCCCCGTGCGGTTTGCTGTGTTTTGTTAGAATATCAATAATGTTCTATATACTTCTATCTTAAATAAGACTACCCATTGCCGTATTAGTATTTATGTAATATCCTTATGGGAGTGGTTTACTGAGCTCAGATCTTTTATAACTAGGCCGACATTTTGTGTAAGATCTAGAAAAAAACCGACGGGGGCATGTGTGTGAATACAGTAATTATTTATGCAAGCAGATATGGATGTGCTCAAAAATGTGCTGAGAGTTTGGTCAAAAGAATCCATGGCAGTGTTGATTTGGTGAACATACAAACAGCATCTATACCTGACCTGGCCCAGTATGATCAGGTAATTATCGGGGGATCAATTCGGTTTGGGCAGATTCAGAAGCAGATAAAGGAATTCTGCAGAGAGAATATTGATGAATTAATAAAGAAAAAGATCGGTTTGTTTATTTGTTGTGGGCTGTTTGAAAATGCACAGCAGAACATAGAGCATTCATTTCCACAGCAGCTGCTTGACCATGCTGCAGCAGTAGAATGTTTCGGTGGAGAATTAGATCTCAATAAACTTTCATTCTTTGACAGAATCATTGCCAATATGGTTATGAAGGCTGTTGAAAAAGAGGGGGATAAGCCGCCGAATGTACTGGTAGAAAAAATCGATAGGTTTAGCCAGCAGATGAAGCAAGATATACCAAAGGAGAGGATGAAGGAGTTTGAATAAATTAATAACTGCTGTAGTTATTTTAATTTTAGTATGTGGAATTGCTCTATTTTTCTTATTGGGGGAAAACACACCTATGAGAAAATTGTTTGTAAGTAAAGTGCAAACAGAGTTGGAGAAAAGTAACACAAGTGAGACTGAGTTATTCACTGAAGAAGATATAGCAGAACTGCCTGAACCGGTACAGAGATATTTTAGATACTGCGGTTTTATAGGCACAGAAAAGATGGTTAATGTACAGTTGGTAATCGATGATGTCAACTTCAAAATGGGGGTTGATAAACCCTGGACTAAATTAAAATATGAGCAGTATAATTTTGTCAATGAGCCTTCAAGAATAGTATACATGTATACCAGGATGTTTGGTATTGTTCCCTTTGAGGGTAAAGATCAGTATTTGGACGGGCAGGGGAATATGTTGGGTAAACTATTAAAGGGGATTACCCTGTTTGATGTAACCGGCAGAGAGATGGATATATCTGCTGCTCTTACCTATCTGTCCGAGTCTTTGGTTGTGCCTTCCTGTGCTTTACAGGATTTTATTCAGTGGGAGGAAATGGACCAGAACCATGCTAAAGCTATAATAGATTACAAAGGTGTCAGAGCAGAAGGTGTCTTTACCTTTAATGATAAGGGTGAATTTGTAAAGTTTGAGACAGATGAACGCTATATGGATAGCGGTGATGGTAAATCTGAACAGCACAAGTGGACAGCAGTGGTAAGTGATTATGTGGAAAGGGACGGCATCAAAAAACCAACTAAACTAAAAGCAGTCTGGAATCTGCCTGAGGGAGACCACGAATATTTCAAGGGTAATTTAACTGATATTGTTTATAATATCAGAACCATTTACTGAATCAGTAAATATTGACCACTGGTTGGTAGTGTACAATTTTTGTAGGTAATTGAGTGTCCTTTGTAGAAAAAGAGACCT
>CAZZEY010000059.1:0-7982 GCA_964653445.1 uncultured Syntrophaceticus sp.
AACCGCGCGGCAGAACCGTCCCGGTGATCGGTCGATAGGCTACACATTGCCTAAATAGACGTATTTTAGCTTTTTCATGGCAATTTCCTTAGCCCTGTTCAGTGTTGCAAGGGGTGTAGAAGGCTGATCAAACTTATAGCGGGGGAAATAGCGAGATAAATGCAGTGGGATCGATGGGTCCAAAGAGGCTATCCAGTCCACCAGTGACCTGATTTCCTCCTCACTGTCATTCATCTCAGGCACCACCAAATTGGTGATCTCCACATGGCAGGACTGGTGAGCAATCTCAACCGTTCTCAAAACCGGGTCCAGGTGGCCTTTACAGGTTTTACAGTAGAACTCATCTGTAAAAGCCTTAACATCGATATTCATTGCATCGATGAAGGGAAGAAGCTCAGTCAGCGGTTCTTTTTGCACAAAACCATTGGTGACCAAAATATTCTTCAGTCCTTCATGATGCGCCCTCTCTGCTGTATCATAAACAAATTCATACCAAATCATGGGTTCTGAATAAGTATAAGCGATACCAATGGAGCCGGACCTCCTGGCCTCCAGAGCGATCTCCACCAGTTCCTCAGGTGTTACTTCTTTAGTTGCTGGATCTCCTTGGGCTATCTCCCAGTTCTGACAAAAACCGCAGCGAAAATTACAGCCAAAGGTGCCAACTGAAAAGATCAAAGAACAGGGGTGATAACGATGAAGGGGTTTTTTTTCTATGGGGTCAATCCCCCAGGAGGTCAGTTTACCATAATTCAATGTATAAAGAACACCATCCTGGTTCTGGCGCGCCCTGCAGTACCCTAACATTCCGGGCTTAATCCTGCAGTTTTGGGGACAGAGATGGCACCAAACCTGCTGCTCATCAAGCTTTTCATAATACCTTGCTTCCTGCATCAAACCACCTCATTAATCTGTCAAACACTAACCAGGTACATAAAGCTGTAAAAACAATGAGCCTAAAACTTTACTCGACATCCACCTCACTGTAACGAATCACTTCGAAGCGAAAGAGTTCAATCTGCTCCCCCGCTGTTATTCCCGCCTTCTGGCAGGCAATGCCGATCTGTTCATCTACACTGTCTATACCTTCCAGATCCGGAAGCAGAAGACCTGTACGCCCACCGCTTTTAACTATAACCCCATAGCGTTCGGGATCTAACTCATCTTTTGATGCCACCGGTTCCAGATCTGTCAGCACATCAACAGAAAAATTGATCTCAGCAAGCTCATCCAATTCCACCGGCCAAAAACGAGGGTCATTCACCCCTGCAGCCACTGCATTATGGATGATTTCTGATGCCACATTTTCCCGATAAGGCTCAACTGTACCGATACAGCCACGCAGTTCCCCTCTTTTCTTTAAAGAAACAAAAACCCCGGCTTTTCTTTCCAAGCCTTCAGGAATAGGATCAGGAACCGGCATTATTTCACCGGTGGATAAGTAATACTTGAGGCTGTTTTTGGCCAACTGAACCTGTATAGGAGTATCCACTGTTTTCTCTTTCTTTTCCTCTTTCCTGTCACCCAAACTAATACCTGCTACCAGATATCCTACACCAAAAGGCCCCTCATAAGAATAAATTTGCGCATCTGCATCATGATCCCGGACAGCGCCTAACAGCATAACAACAGGACGCAAACCACACTCCCCTGCATCCTCGATCAAATCCTCTGTGAGGCTCAGCAAAATATTAGCATCTAGCTTTTGCAAAGACTCCTGGACAGCCTGGTCAAATTCCTTCCCCTTAGGACTGTATCCTGCAGGTGCACCAGGATGCAGACGGTGGGAAAGATCACCGCTTGCTATAAAGCAAACACGCCTAGGATACTGCTCCAGCACATTACCCAGTGCCTGTCCAAAACTATAAAGCTTTTCTAAGGGGTGTAAGCTAATACCAAAGGCTGCCATATCAGCCTCAACCCCAGCTTCTTTTAGATAATAAAGAGGTACAGTAATACCATGGTCTAAACTCCCGGGGTTGTGGGTATACCACTGATTAAGATCAACACCCACAGTATCTATACCCAACCTTTTGGCCTCAGCAGCCACCAAATGAGCCAGGTTTAAGTCATTTTTCAGATCAAAAGAAATCTGAGAGGCTCCAAAAGCAGCAAAATTACCAGTTAAATTTTCATCTACAAGATAGCCTATTTGATCCCATGCAATAACCCCGTGAGGGGTGATAAAAAACAGCACTTCAGGATGCATGTCCGCTATAAAAGATGCCCATTCCCTCATAGCTGTCACTGTCTTTCGTACCTCTATCAGTTCATCCCTGCCTATCTCAGGGATAATGATAGCAGGGTGGGGAGATAAGCCACCACATACCAGCATTAATAACACCACCTTCTCGCTCTGGTATTCTGATTGATTTCGCGATCAACCGATCATACTATACATAGTTGCTGTATATAATAGTTCAGCAGATATGAAAAAAATCCCTGCTGTATTATACTCAGCAGTCACATTCATTGGATACATTAATCTTCATATACCGGTTCTTTAGGCATCGGGTCCCCAGCAAAAAAGCGGACTATCCCGGCATATATACACCAGGCCAGCTTATTCTGGTAATTGGGGTCACTGAGCAGGGTTTCTTCCCTGGGATTGGAAAGGAAACCCGCTTCCACTATAACAGATGTATACTTGTGGCTTCTCAATACGAAAAAATCCTCCGGTTTGACCCACCTGTAGCTTTCCCCGATGTTCTTGATAAATTCCTTTTGAATCAAACTAGCCAGGCGCTTGCTCTCCTTGGAACTGGGATGGTAAAAAACCTGTGCTCCCCAACATTCGGTAAGAGGAATGCTGTTCACATGAATACTGATAAATAGATCTGCTCGGTATTCTTCCGCCATCTCCACCCGGGCGACTAAATCATCTTTATGACGTGTCCCATTAGATGATTTTTCCTCTTCACCCAGGTCATAGTCTCCCTCTCTGGTCATAACTACAACAGCGCCTGCCTGCCTTAACAGGGCAGCTAATCGAGTTGCAATAGCCAAATTGATATTCTTTTCCTCTATCCCACTTTTTCCCACACAACCGGGGTCAATGCCCCCATGACCTGGATCAATCACTATCGCTTTACTGGCAACAGACCAAGAGAGTACCTCAATGTCCCTTCGTTCCTGGTAGGAGACATAAAAAGGATAAAGGGCACATCCCACCAACAGAACAATGATCAATGCATAAATCAGCTGTTTATTAAACTTCAAGACCCGTAAAAAAATAAAACCCCGCAAAACCGCCCCTCCCTTGCTTATTCCTCTTCAGAAATGTTATGCAAAGAGATGGACAATTATCCGGAGTAAAATAAGTTCATACGGTACAAAAAAATAAAGTGACGGAAGGGATCCGCCACTTGGATTTTATCTCTTGGAGAACTGTGGAGCTTTGCGGGCCTTTTTGAGTCCGTACTTTTTCCTTTCTTTCATCCTGGGATCCCTTGTTAAATACCCAGCCTTTTTCAGGAAGGGTCTAAGATTCGGGTCCGCCTTCAGCAGAGCTCTTGCCAGTCCGAGACGAATAGCTCCCGCTTGACCGCTTACACCACCACCATTAACATTAGCAAAAATATCAAAACGACCAGTCATCTTGGTAAGTTCCAGCGGCTGTTTGACCAAAATCTGGTGAGTGGCTGTTTTAAAATAGTCTTCAGCTGGCCGCCCATTGATAATAATTTTACCTTCACCAGGCACAATTTGGACCCTCGCCACTGATTTTTTGCGTCTGCCGGTTCCTTGATATAGCACCTGTGCCAAAAGTTTTTACCCCCTTTCCGCCTGTAATGACCATTTATCTATACAATTAGATAATTTCTTTGCTAACAACCGATTATCCGGATATTTCCCATACTTCCGGCTTTTGAGCAGCGTGTGGATGATCAGGACCGGGGTATACCCGCAGTTTTTTGAAAACACTTCTGCCAAGACGGTTGTGAGGAATCATTCCCCATACAGCCTTCTCGATCACCTGCTGTGGTTTAGTGCGAATTAATTCAGCAAAATTCTTAACCTTGATACCACCTGGATAGCCTGTATGCCGATAATAGAGTTTATCAGTATATTTTTTCCCGGTTACCTTTACTTTTTCCGCATTGATTACTATCACATGGTCCCCAGTATCGATATGGGGAGTATAAATGGGTTTATGTTTCCCACGCAGAATTCGCGCCACTTCGGTTGCCAGCCGTCCGAGTGTTTTACCATCAGCATCGATGAGATACCACTTGCGCTGCACTTCCTCTGGTTTGGCCATATATGTGCGCACTATAAATAACCTCCTCTTCTACACTTCTTGCCGGCCGCATCCAATCCGGTCAACTGCAGTTATAATTTCTTATTATTCAACAGGTTTATTCTAGGGGATTGGCAAACCGCTGTCAAGACAAATCCCCTGACTTACTTTCGTATCAGCCTGATAGAAGACCTTAACCAAATACAGTCCCTGCGGGGGTACTGCAGGCCCCCCACAACCCCTTTTTCCTTCTTCCATTATTTGCTTCACCAGGGCAGGTGCCAGTTTGCCTCGTCCCACTTCAAGTATAGTCCCTACCATCAGGCGCATCATTTTATAAAGAAAACCATTAGCAATTGCAGAAATCCTGATCCATTCCCCTGTCTTTTCCATATCAACCAAAAAAACGTGTCTTACCGTACTTTTTACACTGCTTCCCACAGCGGAAAAAGCGGTGAAATCATGCTCTCCGCATAAATCTTGAGCGCATTCTTTCATTAAAGCCAGATCAAGGGGAGCAGGGAAATGGTAACAGTGATGGCGCCAAATTGCTACCGGTTTCCTACTGTTATAAATCAAATAGCAGTACTTCTTCTTTAAAGCATCATATCTGGCGTGAAAGGAGGCATTAACAGCCGCGGCCTCCAGTACCGCCATATCAGAGGGTAGATGCCCATTTAATGCTGCTGGAAAACGGTCCTCAGGAATTGTTGAGGATGTGTCAAAGTGCACCACTTGCCCCAGAGCATGTACACCGCTGTCAGTTCGTCCGGCACCCACTACAGCAATCTCTTCCCCGGTCAGCTTATATAAAGCTTTTTCCAGGACACCCTGTACCGTTCGAATCTGTCCAGACTGCTTCTGAAAACCGGCAAAATGTGTGCCATCATATTCCAGAGTCAGCTTGAGACGCCGCATGGCATCTAGACAAGCTCAATCATGGCCATGGGAGCACTGTCCCCACGCCTGAACCCGGTCTTCAGGATGCGGGTATATCCCCCGGGGCGCTCCTGATACCGGGGTGCAACTTCATCAAACAGTTTCTTGACAACAGATTCATCAAGAAGGTATGACAGTGCCTGTCTCCTGGCGTGCAGGCTTCCCTGTTTCCCCAAACTGATCATCTTATCGGCTAACCGCTGAACTTCTTTAGCCCGGGTTAGTGTTGTCTCGATGCGCTCTTCTTTGATCAGGGAAGTGGTCATGTTCCGCAGCATAGCCCGCCGCTGATCACTTCTCAACCCCAGTTTCCGCATCAGTATCACCTCTTTCTACTCCTCACTCTTTTTTAAAAAGAGCCCTAATTCATCTAATTTATTTTCTACTTCTTCAAGGGATTTCTTCCCGAGGTTGCGCACCTTCATCATTTCCTCCTGGGTCCGCATGGTCAGGTCCCCCACAGTGTTGATGCCAGCCCGTTTCAAACAGTTAAAAGAGCGGACAGAGAGTTCCAGTTCCTCAATAGGCATTTCCATAACTTTATCCTTCTCGTCATCTTGCTCCACTGGTTCCGGCTCTTCTACCTCTACCCTGTCGGTCAGTCCCACAAATAACTGCAAATATTTTATGATGATCTGTGCGGCCTGGCTGACAGCCTCATCAGGGGGTATAGCTCCATTTCCCTTAACATCGAGAATCAGACGGTCATAGTCAGTATGCTGCCCGACACGAGTATCCTCGACAGCATAATTCACTTTATAAATTGGAGAAAAAATGGAGTCTACCGGTATATCACCGATTATTTGCTCTGCCTTCTTATTCCTTTCCGCAGGAACATACCCGCGCCCCTTTTCCACGGTCATCTCCATAAAAAGGCGCCCATCCGATTCCAGGGTAGCCAGGTACAGTTCGGGATTCAAAATCTCGATATCTGCTCCTGCGATAATATCTCTCGCTCTAACCTCTCCCTCACCCTCGGCTTCCAGGCGAATGATCTGAGGTTCATCCCCATACATTTTCAGGGCTAACCCCTTTATATTCAGGATAATATCTGTAGTATCCTCACGCACCCCTGGAATTGTACTAAATTCATGGAGTACACCCTCAATTCTGACTGATGTAACAGCAGCCCCGGGAAGGGATGAAAGGAGTACCCGGCGCAAACTATTCCCCAGTGTAGTCCCATAACCGCGTTCCAGCGGTTCCACTACAAATTTTCCGAATGTTCCCTTGTCGTCTTTTTCGACACACTCGATGCGCAGTTTTCCAACGTCAACCAGCATCAACAACTACCTCCTTCCCCAAACACCTGAAGCTCGAAAATCCATTCATTAACGAGAGTACAACTCCACGATCAGGTGTTCCTGGATGGGGACATCAATATCTTCCCGATTCGGTAAGCCCAAAACATGCCCTCGCATTTTTTCCAGATCAGCTTCCAGCCATGCAGGAGGAGTTTTTTGGGCTGCGGCCTCGATGATCTCAGCAAAAAGCGGCAGTTCCCTGCTCTTTTCACTAACCGCAATCTCATCACCGCTCCTAATCAGATAAGAAGGAATATTCACTTTCTTACCATTGACAGTGAAATGGCCATGCCTTACGAGCTGGCGAGCTTCTGCACGGGATTGAGCAAATCCTAAGCGGTATACAACATTATCCAGTCTTCTCTCCAGCAGTCGCAGCAGGTTTTCACCTGTAACACCCTGCTGTCTTTCTGCTATATCAAAGTAACGGCTGAACTGCCGTTCTAAAACTCCATATATTCTCCGCGCCCTCTGCTTCTCCCGGAGCTGCAATCCGTACTCGGTCACCTTTTTACGCCCCTGTGCCTTCTGACCTGGAGGATAGTTCCTCTTATCCACCGCACACTTTTCAGAATAGCAGCGGTCTCCTTTTAGATAGAGCTTCATCCCCTCACGACGGCACAAGCGGCATACGGGACCAGTGTATCTTGCCATAAGTTTTGTCCCTCCTTGATTATTTCATTTAGACGCGCCGGCGTTTCGGCGGCCGGCAGCCGTTATGCGGAATTGGAGTTACATCCTTTATCATATTTACTTCTAAACCAGCAGCCTGCAGAGACCTGATTGCTGCCTCTCTGCCGCTTCCCGGTCCCTTAACATATGCTTCCACCTGTTTCATCCCATGCTCCATAGCTGTTTTAGCCGCCGATTCAGCAGCCAATTGGGCAGCAAATGGAGTGCCTTTTCGAGTTCCTTTAAATCCCATACCACCGGAACTGGCCCAGGCTACAGCATTACCGTTGGTATCTGTAATGGTGATTATAGTGTTATTAAAAGTTGACCTAATGTGGGCAACTCCATGTTCAACATGTTTGCGTTCTCTACGTTTTGGTCTGGATTTAGGTCTTGCCACCTTACTCCTCCTTTCTTTCTACTTAATTATTTCTTTCTTTGGATACCAACAGTCTTTTTGGCTCCCTTACGTCCGCGCGCATTGGTTCTTGTGCGCTGACCCCGGGTGGGCAGGCCTCTGCGGTGCCGCGTGCCCCGGTAACTCCCGATTTCGATCAGCCGCTTGATGTTCATGGTAACTTCGCGGCGCAGGTCACCTTCGACCTTATACTCGTTGTCAATAACCTCGGTTATCTTACCGATCTCGTCCTCTGTAAGATCCTTTACCCTTGTAGTTGGGTCGATCCCTGTCTTTTTTATTACTTCCCGCGCGGAGGTTTGGCCAATACCGTAGATATAGGTAAGGGCAACATCCACCCGTTTATCACGCGGTAAATCAACTCCGGCAATTCGAGCCATCTCTTAACCTCCGATCCTAACCTTGCTTT
>CAZZEY010000060.1:0-7954 GCA_964653445.1 uncultured Syntrophaceticus sp.
AACTTGCCCTAAGACTCGTCGCAGACGACAGTTGACCGGCTCCTATGACGCCATCTATGGCCAGAGTCGCCTAGTTCATCATCCTGATTCGCTTCAACTGTTGTTACCTGCTCTTCGTCAAGTGAGGGAATCGAGCCCCGAACCTTCTGATTAAGAGTCAGCTGTCGTTACCTGCTCCTTCGTCAATGGCCAGTAACAACCTTTACAGGCCGCTGTGCTTGTAGGGACAAACCGATTCGGACACATCGCGCACAGCGGTCGCTTTCACCTGTGGTAGTGTAATGGTTTTTTAGTAAAAGAAAGGAGTAACTCTGTGCGATTAGATAAATTTTTACAGGTGAGCCGCTTGATAAAAAGGCGCACCAGTGCAAAAGAAGCTTGTTTGGCGGGTCGTGTTCAAATAAATGGAAGGGTCGCCAAAGCGGGAAGTGAGGTCCAGGAGGGTGACGAAATCGCACTGACCTGGGGGAGACGGTTGACCAGGGTAAAGGTGCTGCAGGTGCCCTTGCGCAATATTCCCGCTGCCCAGGCGAAAACCCTTTATGATCTATTAGAGGAAAAGACCATAGGTACTGAACAATAAACTGCTGAAAAGTTCTATTATAACCATCTGTTTTTCCGGAATACAATAATTCTCCCCTGTTCATACTAAGAACATCAGTGGAAAATCAGGGGGGTAATTTAATGAAAAGGTCTTTTTTCTGGTTTTTGATCATAGTGATGGTGGTAGCCTTGCTGCTTCCCTGTGGGTGTAGAGAGCCGGAAAGAAAGCCGGAATACCGCTATCAAGAACCGGAATTAACCCTCTATGATAATGAAACCGGAGAAAAAAAGAGGATCAGGTTTGAAGAGTATATTGTCGGTGTGGTAGCAGCAGAGATGGAGCCATCATGGCCTGTTGAGGCCTTGGCTGCCCAATCGATCCTGGCCCGCACCTTCACTTTGCACAAAATAAAGTATGAAAAGGGAGTTCCCCAGCATGGAGCTGATGCTTCCACAAGTATTGAGGAGTTCCAGGCTTATGATCCCAGCCGCATTACTCCCCGGGTGAGGGAAGCGGTTGAAAAGACCCGGGGTGAGGTGATCAAGCATAATGGGAAGTATATCAGGGCCTGGTTCCACTCCAATGCAGGGGGTCGAACAGCAACAGCACCAGAAGGATTGGCCTTTAAAAAGGAATCCACCCCCTATATCAAGAGTGTATCTGACCCAGGGCAAAAAGTGGCTGAACCTAAGGATAGGGCATGGAAAGCTTCATTTCCTTTGGATGAGGTGCGCTCTGCAGTGATCAATCAAACCGGCAAAGACCCCGGCCAGATCACCAGTGCTGCTATTGTCAAAAAGGGGCCATCAGGTCGTGCGGAAACCGTAAGACTGGGTGATGTCGAAATCAGTGGCCCTGCACTGCGCATAGGACTCGGTTCTGAACGTATGCGCTCCACTTTGCTTGATCAGTTTGCTGTGGAGGGAGGCGCCCTGCAGATGGCAGGACGCGGCTTCGGCCACGGTGTAGGGATGAGCCAGTGGGGGGCCTATTATTTGGCTAAAGAGGAGAAGAAAGGCCATACTGATATCATCCATTACTATTTCAAGGATGTTGAGATTGAGAAGATATGGAAGTAGTTGTTGGTGGGAATAGTCAACCACTAACCACCAACACAGAAGGAGCCTTAAACTATTTGTTTCTCGCACGTTCCCACAACATCCAACCTTCAACGAACAACCCTTTTTTCCCACTTCGAACCTCCTACTTCTCACCTCTCACAAAGCAGGTATTTGAACCCGTAATGTAGAAAAGAAAGTCGAATAATATCAGGTTAATGGGAGAGGAAGGGAATAATTTGAACGGTGGGGATTGGGAAGAAACCAGGGAGTGGAAAGCGGTCAATATCCTGCAGCCTGATCCGGGAAATGAGATGGAGAGGAAGCGTTCCCGGCCAAAGCGCCGTAAAAATGGGTGTGGATGCGGGTGCATAGTTTTTATACTGCTTTTTCTGCTGGCCGCAGTTGTGATAGCTGCTGGATTTTGGAGGCTGTTTGGGAATGTTCTGATCCCTGGTGATGATACTGGGCAATTGGTGCCTGTACTTGTGATGGGGATTGACCGGGAGGGTGAGAATGAGTACGGCAGGTCAGATACGATTATTGTAGCTTTCCTGAATTCCAAGGATAAAAAAGTCAATTTATTGTCGATACCCAGAGATACTTATACTGATGTGCCTGCTAGAGGTGAAAAAAATAAGATCAACTCTGCTTATGCTGCAGGGGGGCCACAAGCAGCCATGGAAGCGGTCAGCTTGTTATTGAACCGTGATATTAAATACTATCTGGCAACTGATCTCCAGGGGTTTGTCAAAATTGTTGATACCCTGGGAGGTGTTACTGTTGAGGTTGATGAAGCGGCCAGTGAGGGACTGGACATTTCTCCAGGGACTCACCGCCTGCAGGGGGAAGAAGCACTGCGTTTTGTCCGTTACCGGGGGTATCCTATGGCAGATATTGAGCGGATCAAACACCAACAGATTTTTTTGCAGGCACTGGTAGATGAAACGCTACAGATGCGCAATATTGGTAAAGCACCTGCACTGCTCAAGGATATGAAAGGTGCTGTGGACACCAACTTAAGCACTGTCCAGTTGATGGATTTTGCTCTGGCATTTAAGGGAATGGGCAGTTCTCAGATGGTGTGCAGGACACTGCCAGGTACTCCGCAGTATATGAATGGTATCAGCTATTGGATGCCAGCTATCGAACAGATTGAACCTCTGGTAGAGGAGTTATCCCAGGAAAATAACTCTGCAAGTTAAGGGATGTTTCGGTTGGTAGTTGTTTAGGTTTACATGTGCTTGACAGCAGGTATAAAATATTAAGGCAGGTAATAATATTCCTTTTTGGTGAGATGTTCTGGCCAAGTAAAGTGTCTGACATCTACCGGGAAGGCATATTATCTAATAAACTTTGGGAGGTAGGAGAAGTGAAGAAAAAACACATTAAAACTGTTGTTAAGGGGAGTTTGAGAAAACCCCATTTGAAAGATGGTTGTGGGGAATGCCAGGTTTCCTGCCAGTCTGCCTGTAAAACTTCTTGTACTGTGGGGAATCAAGCTTGCAGCATCAACAAATAGATGATCTTAAGTCCCAGGTCCATCTGGTGCAAGCCGGCGGTTTAAACATTGTGTTTGATGTTAACAGCGGGTCCCTTTATACTGTGGATGAAACAGCCTGGGAACTGCTGCTGTGCTATGTGGAGTGTGGTGACTGGGAACAGGCCAAAGAAGCAATGCGCAGGTTTGATCCAGAGACAGTTGAAGAAGCATTTACAGAACTGCAGGAATTGGTTAGTGAGGGGATGCTTTTTTCTCCGGGTGAAAAGTGGGCAGAATTTGCTCCAGGTAAGGAACTGGGACTGAAAGCCCTCTGCTTGAATATGGCTCATGACTGCAATCTGGCCTGCAGGTACTGTTTTGTGCCAGAAGATATTCGCTGTCAGGAACAGATTATGTCCAGAGATGTCATTAAAGCAGCTTTAGATCTCCTATTGCAGCACACACCTTATGAATTTCTGACTGTGGATTTTTTCGGGGGGGAACCCCTGCTCAACTTTGAGGGAATTAAATTTGCGGTTGAGTATGCACTGTCCCAGGGGAAGCAGAAGAAATGGAAGTTCACTGTAAGCACTAACACCCTTTTACTGGGCGAAGAGGAACTTTCCTTTTTTAAGCAGCATAATTTCAGTTTTGTTTTGAGCTGTGACGGGAGGCCCAGGGTGCATGACAAATACCGGGTGACACCGGGTAGCCAGGGCAGTTCTAAAGTGGTCACCAGGAGGCTTCGGGAGTTTCTTGAGGCTGGGGCAGCTGAAGAGTACTATTTCAGGGGTACATACACAAGAGATAACCTGGATTTTACCAATGATGTTCTTTACCTGGCAGGTCTTGGGGCGACGAGCATTTCACTGGAACCTGTTACAGCCCCGGACCATGTATCCTATGCTTTGAAAGAGGATGATCTTTTAGAACTACAGGCAGAATACTATAGGCTGGCCAGGGCTTTATGTGAATTGGAGCGGCAAAGACGCACTGTAGTGTTTTATCACTATGATATCGACCTTTCAGGTGGACCATGTGCAGCCAAACGCTTGACCGGTTGTGGCGCAGGCTATCACTACTTGGCGGTTACCCCTGGAGGAGAGATCTACCCCTGCCATCAGTTGGTGGGCAGCAGGGATTACCTGTTGGGTGATGTTTTTCAAGGTATAACACATCCCCAACTGCAGGATGATTTCCGGGGAGCACATGTTTTCCGGAAAGAGGAGTGCTCTACCTGTTGGGCTCGCTTTTTATGCGGTGGGGGGTGCCATGCACAGGCTATTTTGGAGGGAGGCAGTTTGCTGCATCCCGCACCTATGGCTTGTGCTGTAATGCGGGCACGCCTTAATGGAGCGCTTTACTATATGGCGCTAAAGGAAAGCAAAAAGGTTTAGTGTGGATAGGAACTTCAAGCAGCCAATTTAGGCTGCTTTTCGTTTATTTTGTAACTTTTTACTGCAGGAATTCTATAATGGCTGTAGAAGAATTATTATGTAATTTTATAAAGAGAGAGTGCGCCGAAGCTTAATTGCCTTAAAGGTAAGTTGCTCAGGTGTAATACAGCTCATAGCAAGGGGAGAAACTGTGGATTCGAAAGAGAAAGATAATGAGAAGGGTTTTTTATTATCGCGCAGTCAACTTACTGATCAAAAAGAGTATGTCTCTGAATTAATCGGCAGTATAGGACTATGGTGGAGAGACCGCTTTATTTGGATGAAGAGTGATCTGAGAAAGGGCAGAGATGCTTGTTATCGTTTATTTGATGGTCTAAAGGATGGCTCATGGCGGCCGGGCAGGAACTTCTGGAAAAGCCCGTATTTTATTACTGCGGTGATTACCGGGATGGTCCTGGTGGGTGGTAATCTATACCTGCAGGAGAATCAGCTGGCATGTGAGGCGTACTATGACGGGGAGAAAATTGCAGTTGTGGCTTCACAGCAGGAGGGAGAAAGTGTTCTTGCCGATTTGGAACAGCAATTGGAGCAGAATATTGGGCAGGATGTTTATCTGCCCGATTCTCTGAACTACAAGATGCGTATGGTGTCCAGGAGTGAGGTGCAGTCTGTACGTCATTATGAATCAGTTCTCAAAGAACTGCCCTGGACTGTCAGCGGTGTAGAACTGTGTATAGATGATCAGCCGCTGCTGGTTTTGGCTTCAGAGGAGGTGGGAGCTGAGCTGCTTGAGCGCTATCAAACTGCTCTTCTACCCGATGGAAGCAAAGAGACCATAGAATCTGTCCAATTTGAAGGGAATGTCACTCTTCGGGAAAAACAGGTAGCATTTGAGGAGATCGTTCCCATTAAGGAAGCCCTCCAGAAGTTGTTGGGAGGAGGGCTGCAGGAAAAAACCTATCTTGTGCAGGAAGGGGACACCCTGTGGGATATTGCCGCAGAAAATGACCTGCAGGTTGATGAGCTTCTACAGGCTAATGCAAAGCTCACAGCAGAAAATTTGAAACCAGGACAGGAGTTAAAGCTGGCCACAGTAGAGCCTCTATTAAAGATGGTGGTTACCAGCACAAAGGTTGCCAAAGAGGTTCTTCCCTATGAAACCCAAACAAAATTGGATTCCAATCTTAACAAAGGCCAAACAAAGTTGGTTAAGGATGGCAAAAACGGGGAAGCAAAGGTGGTTTACCGTATTGTGCGGGAGAACAGCAGGGTTGTGGAGCAAAAGGAGATCGAGCGTGAGGTTGTGAAAAAACCGGAGGCAAAGGTTGTTGCTAAAGGCACCCGCACCATACTGGCAAGCAGAAGTTCTGGCAGTGGCAGTGGTACACTGCGCTGGCCTGTAGGCGGAACTATCACCTCCCGCTATGGTTCCCGGGGTGGTGGATTCCATAGCGGCCTCGATATCGGAGCAAGCCACGGCACTTCAGTGGGAGCAGCTGCAGGTGGGCGTGTAATATCAGCTGGATGGCAAGGAAATTACGGCAACATGGTTACGATTGATCATGGAGGGGGATTAACAACACGTTATGCCCATCTTTCCCAGATTAATGTGAGCACTGGTCAAAGTGTGAGCAGTGGTCAGGTGATCGGCCGTGTCGGTTCAACAGGTAGATCCTCGGGTCCACATCTGCACTTTGAGGTTTTGGTAAATGGGTCCAGTAGAAATCCGTTGAATTATCTGCGTTAGTTCTTATTGGAAATGTCTCTCAGGTCCATGCCTTTTATGTTATAATGCTTAGATGGATATGCTTCTTTGCACAATAACCTGGGAGGCGATTTGATGTCTGCACTGCGTAAACAGCGTCCTATTGTACGAGTAGGACTTTGGGTTTTGGTAATAATGATTGCAGTGGGGCTGCTGGGTACAACAGTAGCCTGGTATTTGGATGATACAGGGGAATTAAAACAAACCGGTTCTTCTGCTAAACCAGAAACAGAGCAACAAGATTTAGTTTCTCTGGAACTGAAGAAGCAGCAGGAGTTAAGCAAACAGTATGAAGGGATGCGGGCCAGTGATCCCGATGACCTGGCTGTCCTGACCGGTTCTGCCCGGGTAGAATTAACCCTGGGAGCTTTATATCTGCAGGATGATAATAAAGAAAAGGGACAGGAAGCTTTCCAGCGGGCAGTGGAACTTTACCAGCAGGCATTAGGACAGCAGGATGACCTGGAGCTGCGTCTGGAGTTGTCCAGTGCATATCAGTATTTGGAGGATTATGAAAAAGCTGAGGCCGAACTGCAGAAGGTTCTGGACCAGGATCCTGATAATATAAAGGCTGTGACTCAGCTGGGTATGCTGCTGGAAACCAAGGAGGACTGGGAAGGTGCTCTAAATATTTGGGAGCAGGTTGCGTCTTCAGATGATGTTGAAGAACTCACCAAGGAGTTCGCCCAGTCCCGGGTAGAGGAGATTAAGAAAAAGATTTAATATGTCAAATCAGTTAAAAAAAGCCAGTCTCAAGTTCGAGGCTGGCTTTTATTAACTCTTAAAATACCTCTTTCTTCAGGTATAATTTATGAAGGAGGAGGAGCTGGGGATGGAGCGTTCTGTTGCGATCCTGATCATAATTTGTTTATTAGTGATGATTACCCTACCTGGTCCCGCATATTTGTTGGGAGCTGGGCTGATGCGTACTTATCATCATGCACTGTTTGCCTGGGGAACCTGGGGTTGGGATGCGGTAGAGGGCGACCACTTTATCGTGAAATATCAGCCCGGTGATGAGGAGATCGCTCAATTGACTTTAAATGAAGCAGAGCGGCTCTATTACCCATTAGGAAATTATTTCGGTTATTTGCCTGGCGAAAAGGTGCCTGTAGCAATCTATCGAGATAAGGAATCTCTTAACAGGGTTTTCGGTTGGGGGAGCGATGAAGGGGCTATGGGGGTTTACTGGGCAGGAATTATCAGACTGCTTTCCCCAGATGAATGGCTTGATGAAGTGTCACCAGAGAAACGGGAAGCTGTCTTCTGCCAGCAGGGGCCCATTGCCCATGAGTACATTCATCTACTTGTGGATTATCAAACCCACGGCAACTACCCCCGTTGGCTAACCGAGGGATTGGCCCAGTATGGGGAGAGGCATTTGGTTGGTGTTGATACAGAAGAGAGTGTGGATATAAAGTTGACAGTTTCTCTTGATGAATTGAACAAAAGGTTTGATGACCCCCTGTGGCAGGATTACTGTTATGCGGTATCAGAGGACCTGGTAGAGCATTTAATTAAAAATTACGGCTCAGACAAGATTCCTCTTTTGCTTAATGAATTGGGAAGTGGTGCTGATTTAAATAGGACTTTCGTCGGGGTGTTGGGTATTGACATAGAAGGCTTTATTGACCAATATAAAAGCAGTCATGTATAAAATAGTTATTTAATGCTTTAAAATAGTTTTATAGGAAAGACAGGAATATT
>CAZZEY010000061.1:0-7894 GCA_964653445.1 uncultured Syntrophaceticus sp.
GCCATCTTTAGGCTGAGGGGGGCCTGTAACCCCTGGGTACAGATGGGCATGCTCCCGGTTGCAACTGGTTTTGCCCCCGTGAGCGTGCACATGGGCGTGATAATCATAACAGGGGTAGCCCTGGGATTCACATTCTGTTGACATAATAACACTCCTTTCGTATTTTTTGATAAAATTATTTTTGTTTGCCTGAATACCCATTAATGGACGAGCAGCTTTGATAGCTGTTTTGGCATATGGGGATAATGGCACCCCAATATGCGGAAGCCATGACACAATATGGATCATCTAAGGTATTGTATGCCGCTTTGAGAACTGCTGTTACAGCAGGAGGGTGAATAAAAAAAAGACAGCCTGTAAGACTGCCTTTTTTACACTATTATGTATGATTTTTTATGAGCTTCGCCGGTTGACAAGGGAAAGAGCTGCCGCTCCCAGCCCTGTGAGTTTTAGCAGCCACCCTACCGGTATGCCGACATAGGGGAGCCATGTGATCAGGCCAATAAAAACCGCCCCTAAGAGGGTAGACAGATAGAGTTCAGGCTCTTGTCGGCCGAGTGCAGTAAGGAATTTTTCTCCCAGTAGACCGCTCAAAGATGCAAATCCCAGGTAGTAGGCACAGGCTAGTGCCAGCCAGAGTAGGCCAGCCAGAGGGATGCCCAGGATGGTGATAAAGAGCAGAAATGTTGCCGGCAGAGCCAGCAGGGTGATCAAAATTCCCCATAAAAAGCTCATGAGTGGCTTGATCGCCAGCTGTTGTGCAGTTTTTGCTGTTGCTCTCGGGAAAATGATACTGACAATTACAAGCACTACAGCTGTCAGAAAGAGGCTAGTTAGGCGCCACCAAAAAAGTGGAGAGGCTGGTGCTGGGAAGGGATGGCCTTTAAACCACTGTGCTATCTGACCTCCCAGGACCTCTTCCAGTGACAAACTCACCTCACTGCCGGATATTAGAGCTCCAGGATCCCTTTTCACAGAGCTACCGACAATGACCAGATCACCTGTGATCTTTGCGCTTGATGTAATCTCTACAGATCCGCCTACTGCTACCAGGTCACCTGATATCTCACCGCTGATTACAGTTGGCCCACCGACCACAACAACATCCCATGCAGTTCCATTAATATCTGCTGGTCCGCCCACAGCCACAACACTGCCTGCACTGCCGTTGATTTCTGTGTTTCCCAGGATATTAACAACCCCTTGCATGACTTCTCCATCAACACGGGTGGAACCAAAAATGACTATTGTGTTGTTTACCTGCTCCCCTTCAGGGACATGGAGGTCTCCTCCGGTTGTCACCATGTCCTGTGCCAGCGCAGTAGAGGGTGCAAGGCAGGTTAGGGTAACAAAGGCTGTGAGAAAAAGGATAAATGCAAATGCTTTACTTTTCATTTTCATGATCACCCATTTCCCTTCTTTCCCCGGTATTTTCAGGAGGCTGTTCCTCTGAACTGCTGGGTTGTTCAGATTCTGCCTGTTCAGCTGTATCTAGTAAGCTGTCATTATTTGGCTCAGTATTGCCATCCCTGTTTTTATTTTTAAACCACGGCTTGTTGGTGCCGAAGCGTGTACCCAGAACAGTACCCATTCCCAACAGGGCGGCCAGCGGCCAAACAAGCCAGCCGACCAGTGGTATGGCTTTAACGATCCAGATGAGCACTATTCCTTTTAACCCCTGTATGATGGGTCTCTCGTCCACAAAGCGCGGCCAACTTGTGCCAAAGGCCTGATCTAACTGTTGACCTGTGAACAAAGCCATGACCACTAAGCCTATGATAAATATAAAGGGTAGACAGAGCGCAGCGAGAACTGCGACAGGTATCCCGATGATGGTCAGAACCAATGCAAAGAAAACCACCGGAAGTGCAACCCAGCCCAGAATTCCGATACCCAGCAGTCTGAGCGGTTCTGCAACCATGCTCTTCTTCATGGAAGTGAAGTTGTTGGGAAAAACAGCCACTGCTGCTGCGGTCAGGGCCAAGAGACCGAGTAGGGAAAACAGCCATCCTGAAAAACGCTGCCAGGGGCTGGGGTAGTGGAAATGATACTGGTAATCATAATTGTAATGATGGGGTGTTGAGTATCTGTAGTCCCCAGATCTAATCCCCTCTCGTGAGGTGATTCTGCCCCTTACGACCGCCCCATCCTCCTGATCAATAACCCCTGCGATGGCAGTGACATTCCCGTTGACAAGGGATCCGGAGCGGAGTTTGATCTTACCTGCCAGAGCTGTGACATCTCCGTGTACTGTGCCTCCCACATCGATGTTCCCGCTTATAGCTACCACATTACCCCTGACCTGTTCATCAGGTGTTATGGTGATGTTGCCTGTAAAGTGCACCACATCACCCTTATAAACAGACTTGGGTTCCGTGGTTTCCTGGGATTCAGTTTGGGCGAAAGATACTGCCGGTATGAGGCAAAACAGCATCAGGAGCAGTAGAACTAGGTAAAATCTATACTTTTTTGGCATAATAATCTCCCCCTAAAATAATTATTTTTATTGAACAGCTTTGTTTTCCAGCACCCTGCCCAAAATGAGACAGGAAATAAACCCTGCGACCAGCATAACCACCCAAGCGATAGGGGGGAGTAACCTGATAAGCATAAAAAAGGTTTCTCCCAATGAAAGCAGAAGAAAAAGCTTTTGCTGCATTCCGGAATGTTAGTTTGCCGAGGGTATCACGTGGGTACTACACTGTTCTTGGAAATGAAGAATTGAGAACGAGTGCAGATCGTATTATGGATTTGCTAAAAGCAATAAAACAGCCTGGATGGACTGGATGTCGGAAGTCGGAGGTCGGAAAAAAGATTAAAAAACAATAAAGCACGCCTGGTTTGGGAAGTGGGAAGAGCGGGATGTTGGAAGTGAGAAAAATGCTTTGGAATAAAGCAATAAAGCAAGCCTGGCACCGGTAGAGGAGTAGGGGAGGAACTGAATGAAGCATATATTTATTATTAATCCTGCTGCAGGTCCTAAGAATGCATTTGAAGAGATTAATAATGCGCTGCGGAAATATAACGGAAAACTGGATTATGAACTATATATAACAAAAGCAACAGGGGATGCTGCAAGGTTCACCAAAAAATGGTGCAGCACTCATTGGGAGGAAGTCAGATTATATGCTTGTGGAGGAGATGGAACACTCAATGAAGTTGTAAATGGAATAGTTGGTTTTAAGCAGGCAAGTGTGACCTGTTATCCTTGTGGAAGTGGAAATGATTTTGTAAAGTACTATGGTGGAAAGGAAAACTTCCTTAATATAGACAAGCTTATTCATGCAACAGAAAAAAGTATCGATCTGATAAAGGTTTCCGATAAATATTGTATCAATGTATGTCACTTTGGATTTGATACTTGTGTTGCCAAAACAGTGGCCAAGTTGAAAAGGAAAAAAATTATTGGAGGTAAAAATTCATATATTGCGGCTGGATTTAAAGCCTTGATTAAAGCGATGAAAAATCAATGCAGAATTAAGGTTGATGGAGAATTAATACAAGATGGAGATATGCTCGCATGTAACATAGCAAATGGCAGTTATGTGGGATGTTCATTTAAATGTGCTCCTTTTGCGGTGAATGATGATGGAATTTTGGAAGTATGTCTAATAAAGTGTGTTTCAAGGTTGAGGTTTCTTTCCATGGTGATACCCTTTGCTAAGGGAGAATTGATCACCGATAAAAAATTTAAGGATAGTGTTGTGTACCGCCGGGGAAAGGTAATTGAAATACAGGGGCCGAAAGGTTTTGGTATTTCAATTGATGGTGAAGTAGTATACAACAATCATTTTA
The DNA here is from genome assembly GCA_964653445.1 of uncultured Syntrophaceticus sp. GTDB lineage: Bacteria > Bacillota > DSM-12270 > Thermacetogeniales > Thermacetogeniaceae > DTU068. The sequence goes on from CAZZEY010000061.1 coordinate 3,796, forward strand.
AAGTTGAGGTAATAGAAAAAGCAATAAAATTTGCTGTTCCGTCTACGGTCTCAAGCAGTTATTTGCAGCAGAAGGAACTGGAAGCAGATGTTCAACATGGATGACGGGAATTTATGTCGGAAGCCGTAAATCAGAGGTCGGAAAAAAGATTAAAGACAATAAGCAAGTCTGGCGGAAATGGAAGTTAGATGCCAGAGGTAGGAAGTCTGAATAGACGAATTTACTGATTTAAATAAAGCAATAAAGCAAGCCTGGCACCGTTAAGGAACTCTCACAGGGAATTTGGTCTGATCGGTTAATTGCTCAAGCTCTTTATCATCAAGAATTTTTTTAATTTCCAAATCTAATTCTGATTTAGATATATCGACCTCATAAGGGTGTTCCAGGTATTTCAGGTCGCTGTTATAATAGATCCGCACAATAGGTTTGGTTGGGGTTTTTTTATTGGTATCAACTATCTGGCCGATCTGCCCTGTATTAAGTACAACAATTGTACCGATAGGGTATGGTGATATGTTGGATAGTACAGCGGTAATTGAACTTTCTTCAAGTGATGGGCTGAGTTTTTTTATGATCTCAATTGCATGGGGAACAGAATAAGCTTTGCGGTAAGGTTTGTATGAAGTTAAGGCATCAAAAACATCTGCAACCATCACAATACGGGCATATTTATGTATTTCTTCTGCCCTAATGCCTTTGGGATAACCACTGCCATCTAAACGCTCATGGTGCTGGTAGGCGATGATCGAAGAAACTGTGGGGATTTCATAATAACTGCGCAGTGTATTAAACCCATATTCGGAGTGCTGTTGAATATGTTTATATTCGGCGGTGGCCAATTTGTCTTTTTTGTTTAAAATCTTTTTATCTACGCGTACTTTACCGATATCATGTAGAAGTGCCCCAATGGCCAGTTCTCTCAATTGAATCCTATTATAATTGAGTGTAATGCCTGCCATTATGGTTAGAATAGTAACATTGACCGAGTGGTTAAAAGTATAGTCATCATAAGTTCTGATGTCGAAATAGTTTACCAGAATATCTTTGTTGCTGAAAATCTCATCTGCCATGTTATCTACTATTCTTCGGACAGCCCAGGTATTTATGCTTTTTTCTTTTTCCAGGTTGCGAAAAGCCTCTTTTACTAATTTGACTGATTGCATGCGGGTCTCTTCTGATACAGCATTTGTAATATTAAGCTCTCCATTAAACAGGCCGTCTTCAATATAAAGAGAACCTATACCTAGGCTCTTTAAGTGTTTAATATAATTCTCTGTCAAAGTCAATCCTGAAGCTAACAGTAGGCGCCCGTCACTGTTGTAGACCGGCTGTGCGATGAGCATTCCAGGTTCCAAAAAATCAAGGTTGACCCTTCTCATCAAAGGAGCCCCCTTTTAGTTCATGATATAAATGTCACTATGACCCTATATTACGTAAATATACATATAACCTGATCTTTCGTCAAGAAATTAGGTGTAATTATAGGCACCTTTTGGCAAAATCAGATGAATAATATCAGATAGTTGTAATTGGTGGGGATTCAAGTGCGCAGTGTGGCTTTTATTCTTATTTTATTTAACAGGAGTCCCAAAGCATCGTGGATGTCCTTGACAACAATATCTGCCCTGTCTACGGCTTTTAGAGCTGCTCCTTCTCCTCCGATGACTATGATCCCCAGAGCGGCTTTTTCTAGCATTAAGCTGTCATTCATACCGTTTCCGATAGCAACTACATTTTCGGCTCCCAATGAGTCAATAAATTCTCCTTTCTCCAAAGTGCCATTAGAGCTGGTTAAGACATTGATTTTACCTTTAATATTTCCGCATTTTTGACCGACTGTGCCGAAGGTGTCTGCTGTGATGATATAGATATTCAGCCTTTCTGCCAGTTGGTTCAATTTCTCTTCTACACCTTCAATCAAACTGCCGTCAAAGGCTATGGTGCCGTTGTAATCAAGAACCAGGTGCTGCAGTGATAGAGTGCCGATGCCGGGTATATCTATTTTGATCAATAGTATCACCTCTAAATAATTTATTGCGGGCTGCTGAATATGAATTTCTCAGGGCAATGGAGTATTTTGCATAGCTATATTATACCGGATTAATTGAAGGGATGTTTGTCAGAGCACAAACTTTGTAATTTTATTAGAGATGTATTATAGAAATGTATATAAAACAGATGTAAAATAAAATTGTATTGTTGTATACATTTGGATACGGGGGATTTTTATGCTAGTTGAAGAGCTGTATTCGAGCTATTTTGATATAAACTCCAATCGTTTGCCTTACAGCAGTGACAGCGAGTGCTTGATAGATCTGCTGGCCTTTCTGGATATTATCTTAAAGCCTGTGGTAACTAAATTTATACCGCGAATTAGGCATGAAGCGTTAGTTTCATGCCTTGTTTGTTGGAAGGATTTGCTGGCACCGTCTCTGCCTACTGATATATAGACGAATGAAGGATATACTGTTATGATAATTTTATTCTTAATTAAATAATCGGGGAGATGGAATGATGGAAACTGAACTTCAAAAAAAATATGGTCTTTTAACAGCTATTGCAATGGTAGTAGGTATTGTAATTGGCAGTGGTGTATTTTTTAAAGCAGAAAAAATTTTAACCGCTACTGGCGGGAATCTGCCGCAGGGTATTTTAGCCTGGGGCATCGGTGGATTGATCATGGTCGTCTGCGCCTATGTCTTTGCCACCATGGCAACTAGATATGAAAAAGTAAATGGTATAGTAGACTATGCTGAGGTTACCCTGGGCAGCAAATATGGTTATTTTATCGGCTGGTTCTTGGTGACAATCTACTATCCCGCTATTACCTCTGTGCTGGCCTGGGTTTCTGCAAGATACACCTGTGTCCTGCTGGGATGGGATATTACAGGCGGTGAAGCAATGGCTATTGCCGGTTTTTATTTGGTGGCAATTTATGCATTAAACGCCCTTTCTCCCAAGCTCGCCGGTAAGTTTCAGGTGTCCACTACTATGATTAAACTCATCCCCCTAGTTCTGATGGCTGTTGTCGGAACCATTGCCGGTCTAAACAACGGCATTTTGATCAGCAACTTCACAAGCGGTGTTATCGCCGAAGTCAGCAAGAACCCTCTGTTTACTGCTGTGGTAGCTACATCCTTTGCTTATGAAGGCTGGATTATTGCCACCAGTATCAATGCTGAACTAAGAGATGCCAAGAAAAACCTGCCCCTCGCCCTGACCTTTGGAACTATGTTTGTAGCCCTTATTTACATACTTTACTATACCGGACTTGCCGGGGCTGTAGAAAACATCGTTCTGATGGAGAATGGCGAAGCAGGAGCCAAGCTGGCATTTTCTACTGTATTCTCCAGCGTTGGAGGCACTGTTCTCTTTGTCTTTGTTGTGATTTCCTGCCTGGGAACCCTAAACGGTTTGATGATGGGCTGTGCCCGGGGGTTCTATTCTTTAGCAGCCAGAGATCTTGGCCCTGCTCCACAGGTTTTTAAAGGTATTGACGCAAACACTAATATGCCGGTCAATTCCTCAATTGCAGGGGTTTTGCTTTGCAGTGCCTGGTTGCTTTATTTTTTCGGTGCTAATTTGGTGCCTGTCTCCTGGTTTGGTCCATTTAGTTTTGACAGTTCTGAGCTTCCCATCGTGACCCTCTATGCCATGTATATACCTATTTTTGTCATGATGATGGCAAAAGAGCATGATCTGAGTTTCTTTAAACGCTGTCTTATGCCGTTCCTGGCTATTTGCGCCTGTATCTTTATGGTGATCGCCGCCTGCTATGCCCATGGCAGGGCCGTAATCTTCTTCCTGATTATTTTTGCTGTGATTATGGCACTTGGTTTGATACTGAACTACCGAAGGGATGTAACAACCTCAAGAAGCTTGTAACAGTTAATAAACACAAACAAAGCAAGGTGCCTTACTGTGGTAGGCACCTTTTTTGATGTTTTTATATTTTGAGGTAGTCATTTTCATTGTGCTAACCAAAGCCACCTGCTTTTTCAACATCTATCATAAAGGCTAACCCATTAAACGGTTTATGAAGTTCTCCAGCCTTCAAAATAGTCCCAAAAACCCGATCTGCTTTTTTCTCAGGGACTAA
>CAZZEY010000062.1:0-7806 GCA_964653445.1 uncultured Syntrophaceticus sp.
AAAAGTGTACAGCAAAACCGTCCCTCTGTTGGCTCCAAGTTGTTAGCATTTACAGTAGGGCAGTTATATATTGTGTTATAATAGACAAAAGGAACTTTTTCGACTATTTTAGAGTTTTTTGCATATAAGGGCTGGCAGAGGCTGTTGGCCAAATCTGTCTGGAGTGATATATAAATGCGCTCACTAAAAGATAAAATGCACTTCATTGTGATGGGAATCGTTCTCTTCTTTACAGCGATCTTTATATTGGTGTTTTACACACACGCTAAACCCATTATTGTGGCCAACACAGAAGACAAAGCGAAAAGGGATATCGCTTTGGTAGAGGAAATAATCGACCTCAAGTATCCCGGCTCCTGGGATATAAAAGAAGGAAAACTTTATAAAGGTGAGACTGAAATAAATAACAACTTTGCTGTTGTGGATGATATTAAGCAATTAACCGGGGATGCATGTTCTATATATTTGAATAGCAGCTGTGTTTCTACAACCGTTATTCAAAGTGATTGTAATGTCAGGGCTGTGGGCAAACCGATCCCTAAAGACTTAAGCAGTAAGGCTCTTAATGCGGGGGATTATTACTTTGGGGAAGTGGATATGTCGGGACAAAAATTGCAGACAGCATATAAGCCGATAACTAATTATGATGGGCAGGTCATTGGTGTGCTGTCTATTGGTATAGCGAGGACACTATATAATGATGTCATTGTTGGTTCGATACTGAAGATAGGCCTTACAGGCCTAATCAGTGCCTTATTATTGGGGCTGATTACCCGCTTCCTGGTTACCCGGAAGTCTTTTAAATCAGTGTGGGAAGTGGATGCAGCAGGGGAGAACTCAGATAGAGAACAGGTGCACAGATCAGATAGTGAACAGCACAAAAATGAAGTTGATGATATAGAGCTGGAGATTGATGAAATTCTACATGATATACAAGATGTACCAAAAGGCTTAAACCGTATCACACTTAGAGAAATATTATTATTTCTCAAAGAAAGTGCTGCGGGAAATGAGACCACCGTAAAAGATGTATCTGAAGTCATATCTCTTTCCAAAGTAACTGTGCGCCGCTATTTGGATTATTTGGAGGAATGCGGCCTGGTTGATGTTGAGCAGGAGTATGGCTCTGTGGGTAGGCCGTTAAAAATCTATAGGCTGAAGGATTGAAAAAGGATTTTTGCTTTTTCATGCCCCCTGGCTTATGGGGGCTTTTTTAATTTTAATGTACTTTTTTCACTTAATTAAATATTTTTTTATTTACAAAAACACTTTTTACAACAGTGTATTGAATTGGACTTTTTTTGACTCCAGCGGCGATTCTGCATCAAAGGGAACCGCCCATGGGTCTGCTCATAAAATCATACTTAATTAGGATATTTACTTTTTATTGACCCCGCAGATGGCTGCTGATTATAGTTTAATTAGGTAAGGTTCAATTTAAAACCTGCAGCCATTGAGCACAAGGCTGGACTTTTAAGAGGTGGTGGTGTGTGCTAAGTGTAACCATAGTCGAAGTTGTTTAAATTGGATAGGAAGGGGGGACAAATACTCAATGCTCAAGAAGATCATTGACAATAAGTGGTTTGCTGTTGTATCAAGGTTGTTAGTTGGCGCTATACTTGTACTTGGATCAGCATTGAAACTTCCAGATATCAAGTTGAACTCGGTGAATGTTGTATACGAATATGGCATACTTCCCCTTGAGCCAATTGATTTTGCTGCTATATTTGGTTATATTCTTCCATTTGCAGAATTGGCTGTGGGCTTAGCACTTATTTTTGGTGTATTACCCAGATTAGCTTCACTTGGGGGAGGCCTACTCGGATTATCGTTTGTAATAGGTGAAGGGATCGTACTGATGCAGGGGCGTGATATTAACTGCGGCTGTTTCCCAGGGCTGATGGGCACTATGGTTTCACAGACTATTTACCTCAGCGCAGCGATAATTCTGTTTTCTTTGATCGTATTTTTCTCAAGAAATCGTGATTTTCTCTCAATCAACAGACTTATTGAGAAAAGTTCAGGACTTCCCAAATGGATTAAGGCGTTATCTTAAGGTTGAACAGTTAAGCCAAGACTGATAGCTGTAGCACCATTCATACTGAATTTACAAAAAATAAGGAGGGGCGTTCTATGTGGAAGATGAAGAAACATAAATCAGTGGCATGGCTGTTGATTATGGTCTTCACAGTCTCAATATTTGCATTGAGCGGATGCGGCGGAGCAGGTACAGCAGAAGAAGCCAGCACCTGGACCCTTGTTAATCCTGAAGGGGTTCAAAAAATTGAGATTGTAGAGCTGAATGAACATCCTGAAACTCTGGAGGGTAAAACAGTTGCTCTGCGCTGGAACGGCAAGGAAAATGGGGATCTATTTTTAGATTCGGTAGCAGAGCAGTTGGAGAAAAATGTTAAAGATATTAATATAATCAAATTATATGAAACAATGCCCGAAACGAATGATTATGGGCCATCAAAAATGGGCCCAGATGTGATAGATAAAATAGCAGCATTAGAACCTGATTTGATAATCGGAAGTCAGGCTGATTGAGGGTCCTGCTCAGCACAGCTGGTAGTTGACCAGCTAAAATTTGAAAAAGCAGGTATCCCTACAGTAACAATCGCAACAGGTGACTTTGTTGAATTAGTAGAAGGAACTTCTTATGAAAATGCAGGTGCTTTAATTAGTTATGTAGTTGTTGAGCACCCGATGGGTGGTATTGGTAAAGAAGCTATCACTGAAAAAGCAGAAGCAGCTTTTTCAGATATTCTTAAAGCTGCAACTGAATGGCAGCCTGAGCAGCCAGATGCTGATAAACTGAAACAGCAGGAGGCATATCCTGCAGAAACATTTGAGTTTGAAGGTACAACTGCTGAATTGAATAAAATGTTTATCGACAAGGGTTGGTCCGAGGGAATTCCCATTGTTCCTCCAACACCTGACAAGGTTAAAGCAATGCTTGAAGGCACTGACCGCGATCCTTCTGAAGTAGTTTGGGAAGTTCCTCCACGTAAAGGTATGTTGACCGTGGAGTTAGTAGCAACTTATGCTGTAATGGCCGGATGTGAGCCTGAGTATATGCCTGTAATTCTAGGTATATTGGAAGCAATGACCGATCCCGAGTTTAACTGGGGAGGTTTAACTGCGACTACCCACCCGAATGGTGTCTTAGCAGTAGTAAACGGCCCAATAGCTGAAGAGATCGGGCTGGCCAGTGGAACAGGTGCAGCTGGTGGATTCAACCAGGCAAATGCATCGATAGGTTACGCTATTTCCTTAATTACAGATGTTGTTGGTGGTTCAAAACCGCCGAAAGCTGATTTGTCCAGTCAGGGTTGGTCTGGAAACATCGTTGCGACAGTTGTAGCAGAGAATGTTAATGAAAGCCCGTGGGAGTCTTACAGCACAGAAAAGGGCTATACTGACGAGGATAATATCGTAACAGTATTCGCCGGTGGCCCTCCGGTCAACATAGCTGACCACTCCAGTGTCGGGGTTGATGGTGTACTGAGAGCTTTTGCAGATTCTGTTACTTATGCAGGCCAGAACACTGAGTGTGCAATAGATAATGATGTTGTTCTGCTGATGAACCCTGAGTTCTCAAAACTCATCTCAGATGCTGGCTATAGTAAAGAAGAGTTTAAAGAATGGCTATGGGAAAATGCCCGCAAACCTGCTGGCGCTTACCCTGATATGTGTGCCGACTGTGCTTCAGAGACATTAGGTACTGATGTTGATGACGATACTCCAGTACCTACTGTAAGCAAACCAGAACACTATCAGATCTTTGTTGTCGGTGGACAGGGTAAACACTCACAGTATTGGCCTGGATTTGCCCATTACGCTTTCGGGCTGCAGGACAAAACCATTGTTACAGTTAAAATCGATAAATAATAAATAGTATCAGAAACCGGCTATTGAGCCACCACAAAGGGGATCAAGTGGATAATCCTTGATCCCCTTCCCCCTTTTTTGTGCTTTTCGGTGCCTTTTCGGTGCCAGGCTTGCTTTATTGCTTTTAGCTCCGACCGATCACCGGAACCGTCCTGCCGTGCGGCGTTCCCCCTGCCCGGTATAGCGCGAGACAGATGGTGGCTGTCACCGGTGTGGGATCAGGCGGGTTCGGCCTGCAATATGTGCGGAAAGCAGGGATCGATGCAGTTTGTAATGCGCGAATTATGTTGACTGATTGAACTATATCGAATATGAATATATATTGGTCTACTTAAACTGGTTATTGATTAAGTTAAGGAGGATAATGGATGTAATGAAAAAGAAATCTACTTTACTGATTATTTGTTTGCTGCTGGCAGCATTTTGCCTATTCGCATTCTCTTGTGCTGGGCAGGAACAATCATCGTCAACTGTTGAATATACTGATGTCTCTGCTGAAGAAGCCAAGGAAAAAATAGATGAAGGAAACATTATACTTGTAGATGTTCGTACACAAGAAGAATACGATGAAAAGCATATTGATGGAGCAATCCTGATCCCAAATGAAACAATTGCCGATACCCAGCCAGAAGAACTTTCAGATAAAGATGCAGAGATTTTAGTTTACTGCAGAAGTGGTAAAAGAAGCAGTGAGGCTGCTGAAAAACTAGCTGATATGGGTTACACAAATGTGTATAATATCCTTGGCGGTATCAGTGAGTGGCCATATTAAACAGCGGTGCCACAGCGATGCCAGGCTTGCTTTATTGCTTTAAGCTTCATTATCACCTGACGGTTCCACCGCGCAATAGGACCGCGCGGTAGGACCGTTCCCGCGCCGGGAATATGCTTATTGGAGAGAAAATATGGATATAGAAAAAACCTGGAAAAAGAATGTAGTAATGTTTTTGGCCGGCCAGATCATATCTCTCTTTGGCTCGATGCTGGTGCAGTACGCTATTACCTGGTACATCACATTAGAAACACAATCCGGTGTGATGATGACCATCTCAATTATCTGCGGTATTTTACCTACCTTTTTTCTTGCCCCCTTTGCAGGGGTGTGGGCTGACCGCTATAACCGAAAAACCCTCATTATTCTGGCAGATTCTATGATCGCTGCAGCAACTCTTCTTATAGCAGTGCTGTTTTTTATGGGGTATGATTCCATTTGGCTGCTCTTTGTGGTGTCTGCAGTGCGTGCTCTGGGTGCAGGAATTCAGATGCCTGCCATTGGGGCTTTCCTTCCCCAACTTGTGCCTGAGGATAAGCTCACAAAGGTTAATGCGGCAAGCAGCAGTTTGCAGTCATTGGTTACACTTCTGTCTCCCATGCTGAGCGGTGCTCTGCTCTCCATGGCTACCATTGAAATAATATTTTTTATTGATGTTATTACCGCTGCAATTGCAGTTTCGATAATGCTTTTCTTTTTGCGTGTGCCTGCTCATGCGAGAGCCCTGCAAAAGCAAACAAGCAGTTATTTTAGTGATATGCGGGAAGGCATTGCTTATATCAATTATCATAGATTTATCAAGACACTTTTTTTATTTGATGCTGCATTTTTAATTTTAATTGCACCTTTGTCTTTTTTGACACCACTGCAGGTGGCGCGCAGTTTTGGTAGTGATGTTTGGCGGCTGACAGCCATTGAAGTAACCTATTCTCTAGGCATGATGTTGGGCGGTATTTTCATGGCATCCTGGGGCGGTTTTAAAAACAAGATTCACACAATAGTACTGGCGAATGTTGTGATCGGCATCTGCACCTTTGCACTGGGAATTGTTCCTTTTTTCTGGATTTACCTCTTTATTATGGGGCTGGTTGGCTTTGTGTTGCCGATTTTTAATACACCATTTACAGTGTTAATCCAGCAAAAAGTGGCTGGAGATATTTTAGGGAGAGTATTCAGTGTTTTGACCATGATATCTACCAGTGTTATGCCGCTGGGAATGGTGCTCTTTGGCCCGGCAGCTGATCTGATTAAAATAGAATGGCTGCTCATTGGAACCGGCCTGCTGATTTTTGTTTTGAGCATTGTCATGCTGGGCAATAAAGTGCTCATTGAGGCGGGGGAACCAGGGTAAGAATCCCTGGACAGGTGCCAGGCTTGCTTTATTGCTTTAATCCAGAGTAATCTCTTTAGCAAAGCATGGGTTACAAATTCGGTTTTTTGGTCCAAAACATTGGTCTTCGTCCATAGCATTAGATGAAACCTTTTTAGGATAATTTCCACTTCTCACCTCTCATTTCGCCAGGCATGCTTTATTGCTGTTTTGCCTCGACCTATCACCGAGAGGGCAGACTGTGTGAAAAGCCCCATATTAGGCTTGAATAACACAATATATGAATATTTCCATCACTAGATCTACCATAAGTTGTAGTGTCAGACTGAAGCGATTAGTCACACAGTCTGACGGTGCCGCCGCGCGGAAAAACAGCACAATAGAACCGTCCCCGCGTGCTCTCCGAGTGATTGGTCATTGACATGCGGATGGTTTGCTGGTATAGTACATTACAAGGGTAATGTACTAGTGTGGTAAGGGGGTGTGCTGTTGGAGCTGGATATGGTAGGAGATAAACCGATATATGTGCAGATAGCGGATTGGTTGGAAAACGAAATACTATGCAGCAATATTAAAGAAAACGAAAAAATATATTCTCAATACCAACTGGCAGAGATGTTTAATATTAATCCTGCCACTGCAGCCAAAGGAATTAACATACTGGCAGATCAAGGCATCCTCTATAAAAAACGGGGGCTGGGGATGTTTCTATCCTCCAATGCAAAGGAAAAAATTCAGTATAAACGCAGGAACCATACTTTAAAAAAGCTGGTGGAAAAAGTGGTGGATGAGGCCCGGCTCCTGGGGGTTCGTGAAGATGAATTGATCAGTATGATACGGAACACAGGGAAAGAACTTAACGAACATGAGGGAACAGAAGGGGGTTAAAGGATGAATGTGATTTTGTGTGAGGGGCTGGCCAAAAATTTTGGCAGAGTAAGAGCAGTCAGTGACCTGTCTTTTACTATTGAGCAAAACAGGATTACAGGACTGATAGGGCCCAATGGGGCGGGAAAGACAACATTATTGAAAATTATTGCTGGTTTCATGCGGCCTTCTTCTGGAGAGGTTAAGGTTTTCTCGGAAGATCCGTTTAACAATCTGAAAGTTTCATCAAATATGATTTTTATTGATGATCATATGAAGTTTCCTCCTTCATTAACTCTGTCAGGAATTCTGACATCTGCGGCTGGGTTTTATCAAAACTGGGATATGGAGCTGGCCAGAGGGCTGTTTGATTATTTTTGCCTGGACCCGGGGCAGCGCCATCATAACCTCTCCAAGGGGACGCAGAGCACTTTCAATATGATCTTGGGGCTGGCGGCGCGCTGCCAGCTGACTATTTTTGATGAACCGACAACAGGAATGGATGCCGGGGTGAGAAAGGACTTTTACCGGGCTCTACTGAGGGACTATCTGCAGAACCCCCGCAGCATTATTTTTTCAAGCCATCTGCTGAATGAGGTGGAGGATGTTTTGGAAGACATTCTTTTGCTGCAGGATGGTCAAAAACGGCTGCATCTGCCGATCTCCGACTTGAAGGAGTTTGCTGTAGCTTTGAGGGGGAGGAAAGAAGTAATCTCTGATCTAACAGCAGGACAGGAGATTTATTATCAAAAAAGCGTGGGTAAAGATCACAGTTATACAGTGATCAGGCGGGATGCGGCTGATGTAATTTTAAAAAAGAGCAGTGCTGCCGGGGTAGAGGTCATTCCGGTAAAGGCAGAAGATCTGTGTGTTTACCTCACTACCAGGAACAGGGGAGGAATTGATGATGTCTTTGACCGAAACTAGTTTGATAGAATTCAGC
>CAZZEY010000063.1:0-7627 GCA_964653445.1 uncultured Syntrophaceticus sp.
GTCTTTCCTGCGTGACTGTTTAAGGTTCAAAATAGGCCCTCCTTAAACAATAGATTTTATATTTATATTATACCACAACATCCTATACATTCCCATACATAATAAAGAATTAAAAACAAAAAAATAAACCCTTCAAGCGTTAGCCGCAAGGGTTTCAGGGTTATTGTTTTTTGTTAAGGTGTAAAACTCCCGGGATGTACCCACTTAGTCTTGACACTAACTTTATATTTTATAGACTTGACCTAAAGAAGAGATGCAGTTATAATATGTAATGTGATTCGGGCGCGTAGCTCAGTGGGAGAGCACCTCCTTGACGCGGAGGGGGCCATAGGTTCAATCCCTATCGCGCCCACCATTTATTTTCTGGGGAAGCCTTGGGGGACAAGGCTTACAGACTTTAGTATAAAGAATCCGGGCCGATAATCTAAAGCCATGTAAATTCCTATAATTCCGTATGTCTGCGGCTTTTTTGTACCATAATTTAAAATCTACCACGCTTTAATTGGCGTGGTTTTTTATTTTTCTCGGAACAAGAGGTGAAAAGAAATGATAACGCTCGATGAGCGCTGAGTTGATCCCCTAAAGTTTAGGAGCTGTTTTGTAATATAAGGAAATTAAAACAGTTATGTACAGGAAATATGCAAAAATAATATATGAGTTGCCGTTTGGCGGTTAGTCAGAAACCGCTCCAGCAGGGTCTGTCCCTAAAGCTGGTGCTACAGTAGATAGTACTGAAGCTTGGCTCTTTAAGAAAATACCGGCAGGGATAAAGAACATATTGGCGATACTGTGCTCAAATCCACAGGCAACAAAAGCCGTGATGGGAAACACAATACAGAGAATCTTGCTGACACCATCCTTACTGCCGCTTGCCAGCCATACTGCAAGACAGACAAGCCAGTTGCAGAGAATGCCGCGAAAGAATGCTTCAGTCCATGTTAAATTAACTTTACCATTTGCGGTTATTACTGACTTAGCGCCAATTAGTGCACCATTCATTTCCCAAATCTCACTGAGGTAAAAGAACGTGGCGATCATTATTGCACCCAAAAAATTTGCGAAGAAAACTATCGTCCAGTTCCTCACCAACTGCCTACCGCGGATCTTTCCTTCCAGCCAGCCGGTTATCATAAGTGTATTACCAGTAAACAGTTCTGCACCACCGATGACGACGAGGATCAAGCCGAGTGAGAAGACAAGGCCGCCCATAAACCTGGATAGGCCGTCTCCTACATATGATGCCAGATCATTTGTAACTACTGTCGATAGTGCTCCAGCCAATGCGATATAGCATCCCGCCAGAATCCCCAACACAAGCAGATTGTAAAACGGGGAAACGGCCTTTTTTTCAGCATTTCCTACAGTAATTGCTGCAACTGCCTTAGGTGTGTCACAAACATTAGGAACAACGACCGGTGCAGGCTGAGTTTCAGGTTTTGGAGTTACTGCATCTCCTACGGCAAACTCCACCTTTTGTTTGCAAATTTTGCGTTTTTCGGCAGTACAGCACAATTCCTTTAACTCATCCGCTGTTAGTATGTGTCCAAATGCTGCAATTTCACAATAACTGATGGGCCCGCTGATTGAATCATACTCTTTCCAATGTTCGCAATTAATAGACATTTGTAGGTACCCCTTATTCTAGTGCAAATATTTTTTGATTAAAGACTAGATCTATGATATTGCGTATAGCAAATACCATGCCAAAACATATCTTTACCTCTACGCCCTATAAACACTTATGATGTTGCAGCCGAACTTTTCTACTACATTATTGGATTTTTTGCTGTTTCACCTTTTCTTCACTAAATCATATTATATATTGTTGGCTGGCTGTTGCTTATCAACAGCCATTAATTATGCTGATGTAGATGGGTGAGGAGCTGAATTTTAATGTGATGTGCTCATATCGGGATTTGTATTTTACCATTATTCTTCCCCTGCTGCTGATTTTGATTGTTCTTCTGGGGGATATAAGGTGGCTGCAGTATATTCAGGTACCTTTGACAGCAGTTTGTCTCCTGTTTCTGCCGGGTTATTCTGTGATCTGTGCTTTTTTCCCAGGGAGAGGTAAGCTGGGGCGGTTGGAGAGGTTTGTATTAAGTTTTGCCTTCAGTATTATTATCGTTTCTTTTATCGGATTTGGGATGAATTTTATGCCCTGGGGAGTTAGGCTGATTCCCTGCACCATCTCAATCAGTATCTTTATAGTAACTGCATCTCTTCTGGCACTCTACCGCAGAAAAAAACTCCCTCCACAGCAACAATATATCCCTTTTGATGAAATGGCTTTAACTTTTTTTCAGGAGCGGCCTGTGCTGATTAAGGTTGTTGTCCCACTGGTGTTTTTGGCTGTTTGTGCGTTACTGATATTTTGTTTTGCTTCTATTTCATCTCTAAAGCCTGGTGAGAGTTATACTGAATTTTATATTCTTGATGAAAACGGCCTGGCTGAGAGCTACCTACAGGTGCTGGAAGTGGGAAAAAAGGAAAAGCTGACAGCTGGTATCGTCAACCATGAGCAGAAGAGAGTTTCTTACTATGTGACCATTAAGATGGAGAATATTATTAAATCCACAGAAGGGCCGATCATATTAGAGCACGGAGAAAAATGGGAAGACACAGTGGAGTTTACAGCATATAACCCGCATGAAAAGGTAAAAGTGGAGTTCCTTCTTTATCGTGAGCAGGATAGAAAGCCTTACCGGACTGTTTATCTATGGGTGACTGTGAAGTAGGGGGTTGATTACCCCTGCAGGGGGTAAAAATATATGGCTGAAAATTACGCTACTGATAAATATTTATTATTGGGAGGCTATTTATCGGTAGTTATCACGGCTGAACTGCTGATCGCTTTTAATCAAGCTGTTATTGGTTTGATTTGCTGCTATATTTTGTTGGCCGCTGTCTTTATCCAGGTGGTTCGTTGTCAACTGTCTGCACAGGCAGGTGATGTTCTATCTCCTGACAAAAAAGTTTTAGTATCGAGTGCTCATTTTTATTTTGCTTTGATGCTGGTGCCACTGATCAGGATTTTAGGCCTGCCAATAACAGTTTCTGGCCTTCCTATGGGTTATCAGCTTATTTTGGTGGGAGTTCCTGTTATTAGTGCTGTGTTGATCATCATCAGTTTAGCGGGCTACAGGCCGCGGGACATCTTTTTATCTATTTTCTCACCTGTCCTCTTTTTTTTACTGCTTCTAATGATCATCGGGCTGACCGGTATTCCCCTCGGTCTGTTAGAAGAAAAAATATTAACCGAAAGGCCTTTACTCTTCACATCATCATTCCGTTATAGAGAACTGTTTTTGGTTCTGATCCTTGTCAGCGGTTTTCTTGAGGAATTGATCTTTCGCGGGGTTCTGCTTAAAGCTGCCGGGGATTATTTAGGAAAAACAGCAGGGCCGATCTATGTCAGTTTATTATTTGCTGCACTGCAGATCACACACCTGTTATTTCTTGAAGTAGTTTTTTCTTTCCTGGTGGGGCTGTTCTTTTGTTGGGTTGTCCAGCGCACAGGATCTATCTGGGGGGTTACTGTTGCCCATGGTCTGATGCATTTCATCCTTTATTATAATGTTTAATTCTTTTGGTCCCTTTGTATTAAATCTGCATAAATTAAAGAGATAGTTATGCTGCTGTTCTAAGGAGGCAAATTATATGATCTCTACCTTGCCTGCCTCTACCGTGGTGAGTGCTTCTACTGTTCTGGAAGCATCTGCAGGTTTTTGTTTGATTGTTCTGCTGGTGATTAAAGAATTGATCAGAGCAGTCATCAATAATGCTGGGAAAAGTGAATTGTTATGTTTACTACAGACCATTAATCACGCTCTCTATGTGATATTAGTGCCTCTGTTTCTGGGTTTTTTAATAACTATCTTAATAAAGATCTTCCAGGTGATGTCTTAACAACAGCTTGTTTTAGATTGGATTGTGGTTGGTAGGCTGTATTCCTATTTGATGTGGTCTGCCGGTAAGGGAGGATAATGTTGATGGATGTTGATGTGTTAGTTGTTGGTGGTGGCCCTTCAGGATGTGCTGCAGCCAGGGATATAGCTGCTGAGGGTTTTAAGGTGCTGGTTATGGAGGAACACCCTACTATAGGAGAACCTCTCCAGTGCTCAGGACTGGTCAGCCCCAGGGTCTTGAAACTGGCCCATGTGTCCAGCCAGGTCATAATTAATTGTTTGAAAGGTGCTCTTATTCATGCCCCTGATGGAAGAACTGTTGAATTGATCGGGGATAAGGTATATGGGTTTGCAATCGATAGGGTAGCATTTGACCAGGAATTGGCTCTCCAGGCACAAACAGCAGGGGCGGAAATACACACCAGTTCCCGGGTTGTACACCTGGCAAGAATTGCAAAAGGTGTTAAGGTTCGAATTCAACAGAAGGATGCAGTAGAACAGGAACTCACCTGCAAGTTGGTAATCGGGGCTGATGGACATAAATCTCTGGTTGGCAGATGGCTTGGCCTGCCTTATCCACCTCGTAAGGTCAGCCTCTATGCTGCAGAGGTAGAACTTCAGTCAGCAAATGAACAGATTGTAGAGATTTTTTTAGGAAAGATGTTTGCCCCAGGTTGGTTTGCCTGGGTTATTCCTACTGGATCAGGGTCAGCCAGGGTGGATACAGGAATAATGAAACAGGTGAATTCATCAGCAGAATCTCAAAGCATCAGTCAGCTTTTCCCCAGACTTGTTGATATGTATCCTCATGTATTCAAGGATTTACGTATGCTCAAAAGCACAGGGGGAGTTCTCCCTATTGGTTTGATGGAGCAGACTTATGGCCCACATGCGTTATTGGTGGGTGATGCGGCTTGTCAGATAAAACCCATATCTGGGGGAGGGCTCTACCTGGGGTTGGAGGCCGCCAGGGTCTGTGCCCAAACAGCAGTGTCTTCTCTTAAAGCAAAGGATTACAGCAGTAAGTTTCTTTCAAACTACCAGCAGGCGTGGCAGAAAATAATAGGCAGAGAAATAAGATGTGGTTTGATGCACAGAGAAACATTTCTAAAGATGAGTGATGCAGAAGTGAACAATATACTTGCTTTTTTAGATACTCCGTATTGGCGCAGAATCATTTTTAATAATGCGGATCTTGATTATCACTCTATACTGGCGAACAAGCTCACTGCTGCTCCTCTGTGGGCACAGAGTTTTCTTATCAACGGCTTAATTTCTTTTGTTAATTGCCGTTCCTCCAGGTGAAAGAGGATGTATTTAAATATGGGAGTGGAGCGATGTATCGCAATCATTTAATTGGGGTTGTAGTACCCGCCTTTAATGAAAAGGAGTTAATCAAAGAAACTCTGGTGTCAATTCCTAGTTTTGTGGATCAAATTTATGCTGTTGATGATGGTTCAACAGATGGAACCTCGTTAGTGATCGAAAAGCTGCAGGAAACAGACCAGAGGATCGTCTGCCTCAAACATGAAAGGAACAAGGGAGTAGGGGCAGCAATTATTACCGGTTATAAAGAGGCCATTGCTAAAGGTATGGATATAATAGCTGTGCTGGCAGGAGATAACCAAATGGATCCGGATAAACTTCAGGAACTGCTGAATCCAATTGTTGAAGGCAGGGCTGATTATACTAAGGGAGATCGGTTATCCTGCCAGGAGCACAGGGAGGAGATGAGCAGTTGGCGTTTTTTCGGCAATTCGCTGCTAACATTCCTCACCAGAATTGCGTCAGGTTACTGGCATCTTGTAGACCCCCAAAATGGGTATACAGCCATATCTGCTGCGGTTTTCCAGCGTTTTTCGCCTGATTCCATCTTCCCCTGGTATGGGTACTGTAATGATCTCCTGGTGAAGCTGAATGTATACGGTTTCAGAGTACTGGACATTTCCATGCCTGCCAAATACGGCAGGGAGAAATCGAAGATACGCTACAGCACCTACATTCCCAGGATATCATGGCTGCTCTTGCGCAAGTTTTTTTGGAGGCTGCAGACTAAGTACTTTTCCCTTCAATTTCACCCGCTTATTCTGTTTTATTTGCTGGGGCTGCTTTTTACACCTGTAGGGATTTTGAGCTGTGTGTACACCCTTTATAACTATTTAATTTATAGTGGACCGCTGTTTACAAGAGGAGTACTGTCCCTTTTGCTGCTGGCTGCGGGTTTACAATTTATTATCTTCGGTATGGTTTTTGATTTACTGGCATCTTCTGACCGGGAGAACAACGATAGAGCAGGACCTAAAAAAGCAGTAAAACAGGTTTAAGCTCGTATGAGAGGTGAGAGTGAAAGGTTTATGCTGTTGTTCTCATAACTGGTGCTGGGGCACCAGGTATTGCTGGAACTGTTTTTGCTTTAAGAGAAAATCCGGATGGGAAAGCATTTCGTATAATTTCCACAGATATAAACGAAAATGCAGTTGGTAAATATTTGACCGACAATTTTTATCAGGTTCCATCTCCAGAAGATGATGACTATATGCACCGGATGGAAGAGATTGTGAGGGATGAAAATGTAGATATCATCATCCCGCAGACCACTCGCGAAATTTTAGTTTTAGCAGAACATGTGGAATATTTCAGATCTATGGGAACAGAGGTTGTTGTTTCACCAGCTGAAAGCATTAAGATTGCAAATGATAAATACCTGCTTTTAGAAAAAGCGAAAGAAATAAAGATTCCATACCCTGTTTATCATCTCACCAGAACAGAGAAGACTCTGCGGGAGGCTGCCCATCATCTGGGTTATCCTCAGGAAAAAGTAGTTGTCAAACCGAGGATCTCCCATGGGATGCGGGGATTAAGGATATTAGCTCAGGAAAAGTGGAGTGTTGAGCAGTTTCTGCACAGCAAGCCTGAAGGGCTGGAAATGGAATTGGATTCACTGATACAGATACTGAAGCGGGGGAAATGGCCGGAACTGATTGTTTCAGAGTATCTTCCCGGTGTGGAATATACCATTGATGTTTACAGGGGAAAAACAACTGTGGTGATTCCGAGAAAAAGACTAATGATCAGAAGCGGCATCTCCTTTGACACAAGGGTTGAATTGAGGGATGATCTGAGCCATTATTCCACCGAACTGGCGGAAGCACTCAATTTAAAATACTGTTTCGGGTTTCAGTTTAGGGTTGGCCATGATGGAAAGCCGAAGTTGTTGGAATGCAACCCCAGGGTTCAGGGAACCATGGCAGCCAGTGTGATGGCAGGGTTTAACCTTATTTATTATGCTGTACTGGAAGCACTGGGTGTGTCTATAGATGTTGATGGAAGCAGCATTGTAAATGGAACAAGGTTTATTCGCTACTGGGGGGGAGTAGGTATCATTGATGGCAGAGTTGTCGGAGAAGTTTAAAGAGGTGATTCTGCATAAAAATTACCTTTTTCATCTGCATACCAATTACACCGATGGACACTGTGCTGTAAATGACTACTGTCAGTGGGCGGTAGAGCATGGTGTTGATGCGCTGATCTTTACCGAACATGTAAGAAAGAAACCGTCATATGATTTCAACAGGTTTCTGGCAGATATTGAACAGGCCCGGATAAGCTACCCGAATCTGGACATTTGGGCAGGTGTGGAAGCAAAGGTACTACCAGGGGGTGGGCTTGATTTAGGTAGAGATGCAGAACCAAAGTGTCCAGTTATCCGTTTTGACAAT
>CAZZEY010000064.1:0-7516 GCA_964653445.1 uncultured Syntrophaceticus sp.
CTTCAGGTTTTTCCTCTGTAACTGTTTCAATCACTAACTGCTGTTTTTCCATCTCCTGCACAGTATAACTGCCATCACTGAGGGCATGGAGCCCGCCTTCCAAAATTACAAGCAAACCCTTCCCTCCGGCATCTACAACACCGGCCTTTTTCAAAACAGGGAGCATTTCCGGTGTCTGCTTCAATGTCTCATAGGCCTCATTAATGGCCTGGGCCAGAACCTCTTCCAGTGAGTTACTGTCTGCTGATGCTTCTTTCATCCCTCTAGCGAAACTCTTAGAGACTGTCAACATAGTGCCTTCAACAGGCTTGATTACCGCACGGTAAGCGTTGACCACCGCAGCCTCCCATGCACTGGCAAACTCCTGTACAGTAATGGATTCCTTCCCTTTCAAACCATCGGTAAGACCACGCAGCAACTGTGAGAGAATAACACCTGAGTTACCCCTGGCACCCATCAATGAACCCTGAGCTATGGCCTCTCCTACACTTCCTATATGGGATGCAGTAATTTTTTCCATCTCTTTAACTGCTGCAACCATGGTCAAATACATATTTCGCCCTGTATCACCATCAGGGACAGGAAAAACATTGAGACTATCAACTTCCTGCTGATGTTCTTCAATTGCTTCAAGTCCACCAGCGAACAGACATCTTAACTGTTCCCCGGTTATAATACACCGCTCCAATCCGGTTCCTCCTTACGATTCCCCGTCGGAAAATACCTACCCTCAAAGGTGGATATATGACGGAAAACTTTACTTGCAGATATATTACACCTGTGTTTAATTGAAACCAAAAGGTTCTTTTATTAAATAGTTATGGGGTTGGGGTTGCAGCTATTATTCCGCTATAATCAATTGCCAAAAAATTTGACGTTGATATATCAACTCTTTGGGAAAAAGAGTAAAACCACTTAAGTCGGCATCCTTGAACCAGAATCCCATTTCAGTGGTGAGAGTAAATCACTTAAAAACTCTGACACCAGTAACATTAACATTTACTTCTATTGCGCGAAGGCCTGTCATCCTTTCTATTTCGTAACTGACAGTCTCCATAACATTATGAGCAACCTGTGCTATATTAACCCCATAGCACATAACAACCCAGAGGTCTATTATAACATCTGACCCATCCTGTTTGACTTCAACTCCCCTGCTTATTGCATCTCCTCCTAATATTTCTGAAAAACCCTGGCGCAGGCCTCGCGGGACCATCCCCACTATACCAAAACAGCGGACTGCCGCAGCACCGGCTATAGCCGCCAAGGCTTCAGAGGTAATCTCTATTTTGCCGTAATCGTTTTGACAGGTGTTACTCACGGTATCTGCCCCCTTTCAACCGTTTGGTACTTTACAACAGTTATTATACTATATGTTCCACATCCAGGGTACTAATAGTATCTATCTGTGTCAAGCTGCCATATATCGGTAATAAAACATTTCTACTATGCCATTTTATCAGTATAAAAAAAGACAGACAAGGAATGGCTGATTCCTTGTCATAAACCTGCTCTTTTGTTAGAATAAGTTTTGTAGGAAAGGAGGATAAACAGATGGCTAAGTGCGCAATTTGCGGAAAAGGTGTTCATGTAGGTATGCAGGTCAGTCACTCTCATGTCCGCTCCAAAAAAGTTTGGGCACCAAACCTACAGCGTGTAAAAACAGTGGTCGATGGTAAACCAAGACGCCTTTATGTTTGTACCCGCTGCCTTAAAGCAGGAAAAGTAAAGCGAGCACTATAATGAAAAACCGGCCTCCTGGAGGCAGTTTCCTGTGCTTACACTGATAAGGTGTACTACACCGTTCTCGAGAAGGGCAACTGTCGGTTCCCAATTATCTTTAGGCAGGGACAGTGACCCTGGATTGAGATAGATTACACCCTCTCTCTTTTCCAACAAAGGGATATGTGTGTGACCAAAAACAAATAAATGCACTTTATATTTTTGGGCCTGTGCTTCCCTTTCGTTGAGACTTAAAGTATGTCCATGATTGACCAGGATGCGCAGGTTTTCTATTTGTATAAAGGCATAAGGAGACTGGAGAGGCCAGTGAATCATCATCTGATCCACCTCTGCATCACAGTTGCCGCGAACAATAACTAAAGGAACAGCCAAATTGTTGACTGCTTCTGCTAGGGCCCGGGGCTGATAGTCTTCAGGAAGTGGATTGCGGGGGCCATGATAGAGCAAATCCCCCGCATGAATTATCAAATCAACATCCTGAAAGATAGTGGACATTACCTTCTGCCAACAGGAAAGTGAGCCATGTGTATCACTGATTATTCCAATACGCATCTTTTTACCCTTTCAATTCTCTATAGAGATTTACCATTTCAAGGGCTGTCACTGCTGCATCAGCACCCTTGTTACCCGCTTTTGTCCCGGCCCGTTCAATAGCCTGTTCCAGGTTATCCGCAGTGATCAAACCATAAATCACCGGTATACCTGAAGCAAGCCCAACTTGAGCTATTCCTTTGGTAACTTCGCTGGACACATAATCAAAATGAGGTGTTGCTCCTCTGATAACTGCTCCCAGGCAGATAACCGCATCATAGCCGCGCTCAACCATTTTCTGTGCTGTCAAAGGAATCTCAAAGGCACCAGGAACCCAGGCAATATCAACCGCATCCTCACTGACACCATGTCTGAACAGCATATCCAGAGCTCCACTGAGCAGCTTGTTGGTTATAAACTCATTGAATCTTGATACAACAATACCTAAACGCTGTCCCTGTCCCAATAATTTTCCTTCAAATATCTGTGGCATTTTTCTAACTCCTTTCTATTTGTTCAGGGCTAGCATATGTCCCATCTTATCCTTCTTTGTCTGCAGATACCGCTTATTTTCCTCCTGTGGAGGTATTTCAATAGGTACTCTTTCCACAATTTCTAAACCGTAACCCTGAAGCCCGGCTACTTTACGGGGGTTATTGGTCATGAGTCTCAGTTTCTTCACACCAAGATCCACTAAAATCTGTGCTCCTAATCCATAGTCCCTCAGGTCCGGTGGGAACCCCAGCAGTTCATTGGCTTCCACTGTATCACTTCCCTCATCCTGAAGTTTGTAGGCACGAATTTTATTTAAAAGGCCGATTCCTCTTCCCTCCTGCCTCATGTAAAGGAGTATCCCTCTTCCTTCAGCAGAAATCATACGCAGTGCTTGTGCCAACTGCTCTCCGCAGTCACAGCGCAGAGATCCAAGTACATCTCCGGTCAAACATTCGGAGTGAACCCTAGTTAAAACAGGTTCCTCGGTCCCTATATCACCCTGCACAAGGGCAATATTGCAGGTATGATCCAACAGGGTTTCATAGGCAACAACTGTAAAATCACCATACTTTGTGGGCAGATGTGTTTCTACTACTCGACTGATCAATTTTTCTGTATGGCGCCGGTGTTTGATCAGATCTGCTATAGTAATGATCTTTAAGTTGTGTTTTTCAGCAAATTCAAATAGCTGAGGAACACGAGCCATTGTTCCGTCTTCATTCATAATCTCACAGCACACACCTGCAGGATAAAGTCCAGCCAGGCGGGCTAGGTCTACAGTAGCTTCAGTATGCCCTGCTCTCCGCAAAACCCCACCTTCTTTCGCCCGCAGAGGAAAGACATGGCCGGGACGCCTCAAATCCTGCGGCTCTGTTTTAGGGGCCACCAATACCCTGATTGTTTCGGCACGCTCATAGGCAGAGATTCCGGTAGTTGTTGTTACAGCATCAACAGATACTGTAAAAGCTGTTTCCATGCTGTCAGTATTCTGAGCAACCATCTGGTGCAGTTCCAGTTCATCGAGACGCTCTCCGGTCATAGGAGCACAAATCAGACCACGAGCATATATCGCCATAAAATTGATGGCCTCAGGTGTAACCTTTTCAGCTGCTAAAATCAGATCCCCCTCATTTTCCCTATCCTCATCATCAACAACAATTATCATACGTCCCGCAGCTATCTCATCGATTGCTTCTTCAATTGTGTTAAAATGTGCCTTAGTCATTTATTTCGCTCCCTCCCTTTAAATAAAACCATGTTCTGCTAAAAATTCCACAGTGAAATCTTCTTTTTCATCTCTTGATTCTTTTTTTAACAGATAAAAAACATATTTACCTAAAATATCTGCCTCTATATTAACCAGGTCATTAGCTCTTTTGAGCCCTAGTATAGTTTTTTCCAAGGTATGAGGTATCAGGCTCACTTTAAATGATGTTGACCGCAGTTCTGCTACAGTAAGACTGGTACCATCAAGTGTTATAGAACCCTGTGGGGTAAGGTAATCCTCTAATCCGTCCGGTGTTTTGATCCAAATTTCTGTGGAAATTCCCCGCTTACTTACATTCAAAATCTCACCCACACCATCAATATGGCCGGTAACAAAGTGTCCCCCAACCCTGCCGCCTACCTGTAATGCCCTTTCCAGGTTCACGGGGTCCCCTTCTTTCAAATAACCCAAATTTGTCTTAGCTAGAGTTTCAGCCATAACATCAGCAAAAAATATCCGCCCTTCCCGTGAAGCTGCTGTCAGACAAACCCCATTAACCGCTACACTATCCCCCACTTCCAGGTCTTCACACACTATATCAGACTCAATGGTCAATGAGGCAGACAGATGCCCTTTTTTGATTCCCCGAATAACACCCCTGTCTTCCACAAGCCCTGTAAACAAATTACCACCCCTTTTATGGCACCTTCTACAACTAACCTACTATATCGAGTCGCTTCTTTATCTGACATCCAACAGCAGGCATCTTGACTTCTATCCGACTTCTGACTCCCCGGCATCAGACTTCCACTCCGCCTTCCGCGTCCGCCATCCATTTTGGGTAAGCAATAATCATCAAATCCTCTCCAACCTTATGGGTGGTAACAGAGGAAAGATGCAGACAATCTTTAATCCTGGAAAACCCTTTCCCACCGAAAACCCCTGGCGCATCACTCCCTCCAATTAGCAGTGGTGCCTGAAAAACAATAAACTTATCGACCAGCTCAGCTTCCAGTACAGCAGCATTTATACCGGAACCTGCTTCTATCAATAGGTTCATGACCTCCTTTTGCCCAAGCAGACTAATTAAATACTTGAGATCTACTCCACTATCAGATCCCGGCAATTCCCATACTTCTAGTCTTAAGGCCTCTAATCTTGCTCTCTTGTTTTCATTGTATTTCCCTTTCACTGCAGCCACAGCAGTGGGAACCTGGCATGCGGTTTTAACCAGTTGAGAACCTTCAGGAATGTCCAGATTACTGTCAACAATAACCCTGAGCGGTCGGCGGCCATCATAGTCCGGCAGCCTCACAGTTAATAGAGGGTCATCAGCCAGCACGGTGCCTATTCCGGTCAGAATAGCGTCACTTTCCGCCCGTATTCTATGAACCAGCAAACGCGCCTCTTCACCGGTAATCCATCTGGAATCTCCGGTTCTTGTGGCGATTTTCCCATCCAGGGATATTGCGGCCTTTAAAGTGACAAAAGGAAGCTTGGTTCTTATATATTTAAAAAAGGCCTCATTCTGTATACGGACTTCCTTATCCATGATACCCACCAGTACCCTGATCCCCGCATCCTGCAGGGTTTTGATCCCTTTTCCTGCAACCAGGGGATTGGGATCTTTTACCCCAACTACCACCTCTTTGATTCCTGCTTCTATGATCGCCCTAGTACATGGTGGAGTGCGTCCATAATGGCAGCATGGTTCTAGGGTAACATAGAGTACCGCCCCCCATGCCTTCTCTCCCGCATCCCGCAGCGCATTTATTTCAGCATGTGGTGAACCCGCCTTCTGATGATATCCTTCTCCCACAATTTCTCCGTTTTTCACCACAACAGCCCCTACGAGAGGATTGGGACTGGTTCTGCCGCGTCCTAATTCAGCCAGTTCCAATGCTCTTGCCATCAATTGATCATGTTTTGTCAAAAGGTTCCCTCCATCACATTCCCAAATAAAATAAAAAACCCGACAAGAAAGACCTCGGGTTTAATTATTAATAAATATAAGAATCTCCTTCTCCCATCCAGACTTTTACTGTCGGCTCCAGAATTTCACAGGATCGATCCAGGCTTATTGATGCCGGATTCGCGGGCTTTCACCGCCGGTGTGGAATTTCACCACCCCCCGAAGGACCTTCTAAATACCATATATAATTTACAATTTTATTATACACCTATTTAAAGAAAATCGTCAATAATCTGTTAGCTGTTGACGGTGTCAACTTGTTGTAGGATATTTTATTTTGAGATCATCCTAGCTTTTGGTTTTTACAAATCACCATTTCCATTTCGTAATCCATTCAAGCAATGAAACATTGGTATTACTTTGCCTTTATTAAGTATTGTAACATTTCCACGCTTCTCCATAGCTGTTTTGTTAAAGGCATTGGCGGCCTTTCTAGCCAGCCTACTACTAACGCTGTGTTTTAATTCGGTATGTTGCAGATGTTCAAGCCTCACACGCCCACCACTGTAACAATAGGCACGTAATTCGGCCATTTGTTTCAAGCCTTTTCTGCTCCAGCCCATTGGGCGGCTACTTAAGCGACTGGATAAAACATGACTGACATGACCCTCAGTACAACTTCCGCCACACGCTTCTTGGTGGTATATTGTGATTGCTTTCCAGTTGTTGCGTAAGTACCTTAGACAATCTTTTATTCTTTCAGATTCGGCTTCACTAACTGCATTTTTAAGAAGCTGCTTACCCAGTTGGTTAAATGCCTTCCTGTCATCGTTTAACACTGCTGAGTATATAGTTTTACGAGCTTCAGATTGCCTGCCAGTGGCCGAAAGTATTGCTTTGCGCAAATGATATTTATCTAACACCATCTTTGCTTTGGGCAACCAATTCAAGCCTTCTTTTATCCACGAGGCACCATCACCGTGCAGATATATTCTTTCAATGTTATCCACGTCATAAGTGTTATATATCCAATCCACTGTTTCTAGCCATAATTCTTCAGATGTCTTGCCATAGCTACTTATGTAATGTGGGTTTATGCATTGACCACGCTTACCACTGTACTTTACGCCTTCATATACACAGATCAAGGGTACTATAGCATTGCTGTTTTTTGCAAGCCCAAATTCCTCAGTTTTGCAAAGGTACATGGTCCTCATCAGCGTCTACATACAGTATTTTTACGTTGCGTTTGTCTGATGGCGACTCTATTTTTAAATCCTTTAGCAAGCGAATCTTTTGCATCACTGTCTGTCTACTTATGGTATCATCAGTCACATGCCTACTGCTTTCACCATACGATGATTCCTGGGCATGCTCCACCAACTCTACTGCCACAGTTCCTGATACACGATTATAGCTTTCTAATCCTACTGCCTGATCCAGCAGGTAAACATAATTTTGGTTACGTTTATCATAAAAGTACGTCCTCGTAAATCTAAATTAACCAAAAGCTGTGTATAATTCACGTTTCTCATCTCTTCGCTCTATAACTAATCCTTTTTTACGGCGGCCAGCCTTATCTTCTACTATTGCTTGATCCAAACTAATCATATAGGCTGCCATCATTG
>CAZZEY010000065.1:0-7370 GCA_964653445.1 uncultured Syntrophaceticus sp.
TTATAAAGAGAAACCTCGCCTTTGTCAATACATGAGTTTCTTACGAGTGTGTCAATACTCAGCGGGTAAATTTCCTCATTCCAGAAAATTAATTTTAAACTATCGTAAATTATCATTACCAACTATTTCTTAACGGAACAAAAAATAAAGGTACCCAAAGGTACCTCAGCAAATGCTCCTAACCGGTTAGGGTATCTTGTTGTCGTTTTTTATGCCGGCCTGTTTTTTTAAGTCATCGATAGTGGCATATTCCCCCGCAGTTTCGATATCTACTGGCCGTAGTTTAAGCCTTTCTTTTGCCCGGCGGGCTTTCTTCTTCCTTGACATCAACCCCACTTCCTTTGCTGTTTTGGTACCTTTATTATGAGTGATAAAGGGATTGATTATACTTTTTTTTGGCTGCATTCACTAACCTGTTGTCTGACCTCTTTTTCCGTGATCCCTGTAACCTCCAAAAGCTTGCAGCGCCCACTGGCACCTCTTATAATTCTGATCTTTCCCTTACCACAGCCAAATACCTGTCCCAAATACTTTATCAAAGCTTTATTGGCTTCCCCATCAACAGGCGGAGCAGTTAATTTCACCCGCAGCTGGTCCCCTGTTATTCCGCTTATTTCATTTTTGGAAGAGCGGGGCTGTACCTTGACTTGAATCCTTACACCATCTGCAGCAGTAGTCAGCCAGGCCATAAAATCACCCCTGCACTAACGACCCTATCAATGAAATCAGCAGCACTCTGAGCAGTTCCAATAATATGATGGCCAAAAATGGAGAAAAATCAATATTCATTACTGTACCAG
Source organism: uncultured Syntrophaceticus sp. (assembly GCA_964653445.1). GTDB lineage: Bacteria > Bacillota > DSM-12270 > Thermacetogeniales > Thermacetogeniaceae > DTU068. Next base: position 801 of record CAZZEY010000065.1, read on the forward strand.
GAATCACTCTCCTACAAAGGGACAGCACAGGTTCTGTTATTTCATAGATAAACCTTATAACAGGATGATAAGAGCGCGGCCGAATAAAAGAAAGGATTACTCTAGCCACAATCAGCCAAAAATAAATATCAAATGCTAAAGATATAATTCTGATAACAAATGTCAAATCCATTTTTATCTTTGATTCCTCTCAAAATTACTGCAGTTCTCCGGAGCGTTTTGCCGCGGCCTCAACAGCACTGAGCAAAACACCCCGCAGACCACCGTTTTCTAGTATATGTACCCCACTGATTGTACTCCCTCCTGGGGAGCATACCTTATCTTTTAATACAGCAGGATGTTCACCACCTAGAATCATGCGCCCTGTACCGATCATGGTTTGAGCAGCCAATTCTAAAGCGACCTGCCGGTTTAGTCCCATCTTTACACCACCATCAGCCAGAGCTTCCAACATAATAGCCATATAAGCTGGACCACATCCACTTACACCGGTCACAGCATCTATATCTTTTTCTTGAATAATAATTACTCTGCCCACAGTTGAAAAAAGTTCCTCTGCAGTCTGCTGGTCATCTTCATCAGTACTGCTGCCCATCACCAGGGCACTTATACCTTCTCCCACCAAAGCAAGAACATTAGGCATCACTCTTACCACAGCGGTACCTGATGGCAGGTGCTTCTCTAAGAAGGAAATTTTCACCCCTGCTGCCACCGAGATGATAAGATGGTCAGGTGTAATCAATGGTGCGATATCAGTCATAACAGCCTTTATCTGATCAGGTTTGACTGCCAGTATAACAACCTCACTGCTCTGGGCTGTTTCCAAATTATCTGCTGCATTAACATGATACTGTTCTTTCAGTATTTCTGTATTATTTTTTTTTACATCACTCACTGTTATATCACCGGGCTCGACAAGTCCAGCCTGCAGGAAACCACACAGCAATGCACTTCCCATAGCACCGGCACCGATTACGCCAATCTTTTTTCTGTTACCGATCTTTCGTTCCCTCCTCACTTAATCTCAACAAAAAATTATCCTGTGGTAAACTGCCCGGAAGATCCGCGTGGATAGAAATATTACTGGGAGCAAACAAAAAGGTGTCATTACTTACTTTCTGCATACTGCCATTTAAAGCAAAAACCGTTCCTCCCAAAAAATCAAGAATTCTTTGAGACACCTCTTTTGTGGTTCCACTCAAGTTTACCACCACTGTTTTTCTGCTTTTCAATTGATTGGCTATTTTTTCAACCTCATCAAAAGCAGCAGGTGTCATCACAATTATTTTTACCTCTGGTGAAGTATGTAGACTCAAAACAGGTGTACGACTACGCTCCTTTAATACTGTGGTTTCTTCTTCGTAACTTTCATATTCATCTGCCTGTTCTGAATAGCCTAATAGATTAAGAACTTTTTCATACCAACCGCGTGCCAAAAAAGACACCCCCATTTATTTGATAATACTTCATTTCATTATCACTTAAAAAGAGCGCTGCCGACCCTAACCATGGTAGCCCCCTCTTCAATAGCTATCACATAATCATTGGTCATTCCCATAGACAGATGACAGAGATTAAAATGCGGTCTTATCTGAGCCATTTTATCCCGCAGCAGACGCAAACCCTTGAAAACAGGACGGGTCTTTTCAGGATCCTGTTCATATGGGGCAATGGTCATTAAACCGCATACATTGATCCCATCAAGATGCTGAACAGCATCAAGAAACCCCGGAACTTCTTCTGGGGAAAGCCCGTACTTCGTTTCTTCTTCAGATATATTAACCTGCACCAATACATTCCACGGGTAACCCTGTTCCTTGCTCAATTTATCAAGAAGCTGCGCTAAAGGCAGCCTGTCCAGTGAATGGATCATCTCTACCTTACCAACCAACTGTTTTGCTTTATTGCGCTGCAGATGGCCTATCAGGTGCCACTCCACATCTTTACCAAACAGTTCATACTTCTTTAGGAAATCCTGAACCCTGTTTTCACCAAAACTACACAATCCACAATTCAGGGCTTCCTTCATTTTTTCCACTGCTGCCATCTTGGTCACAGCAATAAGTTTTACTTCAGATAAAGAGCGGCCTGACCTGTGGCATGCCTTTTTTATATGCTCATTAACAATAGCGATTCGCTCCTCCAGAGTAACAGCCAACAAGCCTTCCTCCTCTCATTATTCATCGAATTAAAGAGACTTCCTGCATAATGTCAGACAGCAATTCTCAAACTTCTCCACTAAACAGCAAATACCAAAACTACAGATAATGGTTTTCCATCAATTATCACTGATAATTTCCGCCAAACGGGGATTTGTAACAACCTCTGCTCCAGGTGATATTCCTTTTACCGCAGCCTGGTCATGCAAAACAGCAGTTACATCAACCTTTTTATATGTAGGACCTACCACAGACATAATATATACTCCTGTATCTCCATCTTTTTCAGTAAGTGCAGATTTAGGAATGACAAACCCCGTCCCCAGAACATGCATGATCTGTAAATCCAGAGTACGCTGGCAGGGAAAAGGGCGTGCTTGTTTTAATTCCAGAACAGCATAGGCATAATCACCCTGTTTACTGAGGCAAACTGCAAGAGCCTTACCATCACCTTCCTCTCCCCAGGTCAGTGTCAGCAGGTCATCTGGCTCTAAATGAGGGTTATAGCCTGCGGGAAACCGGACAATCAGGTAGGGATTGGCTAGATTGTCAATTACCTTTAAAACAGGATCCCCCTGATTGATTCCTTCTCCAACAGTATTTATATTCTTGTTTTCCCCGATCAGCTTTTCAAAAATCATATAAGGGTTCACTCGCTGCCATGAAGTTGGATCATAGGTGCTTTCCCATCCATCCAGTTGATAGGAAATAATTCCTGTGCTTGGGCTTTTTATTGCAATGCTTCCGCTGTTCCCTGCAGGATCAGGAATTAACTCCAGTTGAGCAACCACAGTATCCACAGGGACACGCTCACCCTCCTCAGCTATGGGTACCAGTTTACCTGAACCTGGCGCTCTTACTACCTTTTCATCCATTAATACAACAGCTTTTGCCCCGGTGGACTCTGCCAATTCTCCCACTGCTGCCGGAACTGTTCTGATCGCATGGAAAACACAGAAATTAAACAACTGCATTCCCAACCAAATGACCACACTCAGAGCAATAAAAAAAAGAACCAGCCTGCCGACAATAATCTTTATCTTTTTATTCCATGCTTTTTTCAACTTATAGCGCTTGATCTGCACAACCTGCTTATGCACCTAGAGCACCTCATATCCGGCATCCTCAATGGCCTCTACAAGTTTGGGTAGATCAACTTCGCTGGGGTTATATTGGACATTTACAAGTCCTGCTTTCAAATCCACCTGTACATCCCTAACCCCATCCAGTCTCTTGAGGGCTTTGATCACAGCTTGCTGGCAGTGCTGACAACTCATACCTCCAACCTTAAGGGTTGAGTCCTTTGGTTGGTCCGTGCCGCATCCGCAATGAGGAGACATTTTTTTCACCTCACTATTGTATCAGAATCGCCGCCATCCTCCCTGTCTCTCTGTGACTGCCCCGAAAGGAAAAGAAAAGGTCCTGGCGGCAGATAGTACAATAACTGCTTATACAAATATTCTCTTTATTAACACCGGCATCCTGCAATACCAAACAATTGATCCGTGAAATATTTAAAAACCACTTACCATTCCCTTTCTCCTCCAGCAGATCCCCAAAAGCCTCTGGAAAAGCATCCCTTACAACTTGGTAAACATCCTCTCCTACCTCATAACAGCAGGGACCTGCTGCAGGGGAAAGGGCGGCATGACAGTACTGTGGTTTGCTCCCGTAAACCCGGGACATTTCCTGAAGGCACTTTGCCGCAGCCCTTAATACAGCACCCCGCCATCCCGCATGGACAACGGCAATCACACGGTTTAATGGGTCATTAAGATAAACCACCTGACAATCAGCACATAAGATTGATATGGCAACATTGGACAAATGAGTAACCAGGGCATCAGCACTGCTGCCTTTTTTTAGCAGCAGATCTCTTTCCTGCTTCAGTACCACTACCCGGTCACCGTGAACCTGTTTAAGGGTAATAAATCTTTCCTCTTCAATATTCAGAGCACTGGTAACAAGTCTTCTGTTGGTTGTTACAGCATCAGCTTGATCCCCTGTATGATAACCCAGATTTAGAGAAGAATAGCATCCCCTGCTGACTCCTCCCCAACGGGTTGTAAAAACAGCACTAATCTTTTCCCCACCAAAACCCGGCAAATACAGATAAGGTAACTGTCCCGGTTTATTATTTAAAATAAATTCCACTAAAGATCACTCCGAAAACTTTCCACAATCCACTACCTGACAACATATTAGATTTCAGCTTCAACCACACAATTTTTTTGTAAGGATTCAGCAACAGAAATAATACGCTGATTTCTTGAACCGCGGAAGGGTATGCCCAGATCCCTCTCTGCTGCCAGATAAGGACCATCTACCAATAGATCACTCAGCTCCAGCAGGTTTTTGATATCTTTATCATGCTCTGCCATCTTTGTAATCTCTTCAAAAGTATACCCGGTATAGGTGACAATATCCAATCCAAGAGATTTTACATTGCGCCCTAAACAGGCTAGAGCCGCGGCCTGGACAAAAGGCTCACCACCAGAGAAGGTAACACCCTGCAGCAGCCGGGCATCCCTGATTTGAGAAAAGAGTTCATCTACTGTTATCTCTTCCCCTCCAGCCAGATCCCATGTTTCAGGGTTATGACAGCCTGGACATTGATGGGGACACCCCTGGGCAAAAACAACAAACCTGATCCCCGGGCCATCCACAACACTTTCTTCTGTACAACCTGCGATCCGCAGTTTCATAATAATTTTCTCCTTATCCCTTTATTGTTTGACAGACAGTGCAGCCATTACCAAAAACATCCACAGCTTTAACACAGATCCTCCTGGTACCTGTTACCTTCGGAACAGATAACTTGACACTTGTGTTAACCTGTATGTCCCTCCCACGGCAGCTCTGCCACCTGCTGCGGAATGTTTTGCCATCATAAGCAGGATCAACGCTCCAATACTCAAGAAGTTCCAGAGGGTTCCAGGATGCCAACTCCTTTATCTTTTCCTTTATCTTCTCGTTCTGGTCTAAATATTCAAAAGTTGAGTAGGTCAAACCATCAAGTTCCACCTGGACCTCTGTCATATCAGCAGAACAACACCGCACCACAGGTTGTTTGATAACCAACTGAAATAAAGGTTCTTTTCTCCCTCTGCTGGCAATGGACTGCTGTACAAATGGTCTGCATCCCTGCTGCAGCAGGCGTTTATATGCAGTTATAACAGCCAACCTGCTGGTATCCGCCATAATCCAGCGCCTGCCCAGCTTTTCGGCAACCGCCCCGGTGGTCCCTGTACCACAGAAAAAGTCAGCTACCAGGTCTCCTGGATCAGAATGCCCTCTGATGATCCTGGTCAGCAATCCCTCAGGTTTTTGGGTTTTGAACTTGAGATTTTCATAGGCTGTAGGGCTCAGGATCTTTTGGACATCTTTACCTGCCCACCAATCATCCAGCCCTGCCCCCTCTTTCCTGAGCACATACTTATCTCCTTTGACAGCGGTAAGACCTCTCTGCAGTGTCCCCTGGGTGTAAGGGCGAAACTGTTTGTTGAAGACCCAGTTACTGCTTTTTGTATACCATAAAAGCAGGTCATGTTTTTTAGGATATGTCCTTTTCGCTGCCCCGCCACCACCATAACACCAGGCGATTTCATTGCGGAAGTTTTCGCTGCCAAAAATGTCATCCAGCAGCACTTTGACATAATGAACAGCATGCCAATCCAGGTGTACAATGAGTGAGCCCTTTTCACTTAACAGTTCTCTCATTAGATACAGTCTGGGATAGAGCATACGAAGGTATCCAGCCATCCCCCCCTGCCATGTATCAGAGTATGCCTTCTGCTCAAGAACAAAACCGCCATCCTTTCCCTTTAATGTGCAGCAGGTCCGATAGTTGGACCTGCTGGCAAAGGGAGGATCAATATATATTAAATCTATCTTCCCCTTAAGCGGCGGCATACCTGTTGAGGGATCACCTGCTAGCAGTGCCTCCATGAGCAAAAGGTTATCTCCGTAAAGAAGTCTGCTGCACCACTCTTCAACTGGAATAACCCGGTCAGTTTCCGAAATAGTGCTGTTCAGCTGCGGAGTCACATGCTCATCTGTCTGCAGCAAACAACCTCTGCCCTGCTCCACCCGCTCCATGATTTTTTCTGCGTCCTGTCTTCCCCCAACTGAGATGGTGGGAAGTTGTGCAATCAAAGAAACTGTCATTTTTTTCACCAGCAGCTGCTGTCTGTCTTTAACTGTGGGGTACACGATCACGCAGTTCTGCCACTTTACCATCGTTAAAGCGGTCCACAGTACTCAGATATCCTGTGATTCGGCGTACACGGCGGATATTTATGGAACCACAGCGCGGGCATTCAGGGTCATTGAATACACCTAACAGGTTGCAGTTGCAGCAGAAATCCACCGGATAGTTAATACCGGCATATCCCATATCACACTCAGCCAT